>NZ_RZPI01000179.1:0-8672 GCF_003998715.1 Mesorhizobium sp. M7A.F.Ca.CA.002.15.2.1 | reverse complement strand
CGGCTACACCATCTCGCGCGTCATTCGCGGCGGCTGGCAGCTGGCTGGCGGCCACGGCGCCATTGATCGCAGCCAGGCGGTGGCCGATCTGATCGCCACTTTCGATGCCGGCATCTGGACCTATGATTGCGCCGACATCTACACCGGCGTCGAGGAGCTGATCGGTGCCGCGCGCCTGCAGCTGGCCAGCGAGCGCGGCCTCGACGTCGCGGCCCGGATGAAGGTGCACACCAAGCTGGTGCCCGACCTCGAACGGCTGGCCAGTATCAGCCGCGACTACATCAGGCGCATCGTCGACCAGTCATTGCGGCGGCTGAAGACCGAGCGGCTCGATCTCGTGCAGTTCCATTGGTGGGACTATGAACAGCCGCGCTATGTCGATGCCATGGGCTGGCTCAACGAGCTTCGGTTGGAGGGCAAGGTGCGCAATCTCGGCACCACCAATTTCGACACGCCAAGGCTCGCCGAGATACTCGCTGCCGGCATCCCACTGGTCAGCCAGCAACTGCAATATTCCGTGCTCGACCAGCGCCCGGGCAACAGCCTGGCCGCGCTCGCAAAACAGAACGGCGTCAGCTTCCTCTGCTATGGCTCAGTTGCCGGCGGCTTCCTCAGCAACAAATGGCTCGGTGCGGCCGAGCCCGCCACGCCGCTCGAAAACCGCTCGCTGGTCAAGTACAAGCTGATCATCGATGATTTTGGCGGCTGGGAGCTGTTCCAGCACCTGCTGCAGGCGCTGAAGGCCGTTGGCGACCGCCACGGCGTTGACGTCGCCACCATCGCCAGCGCCTGGGTGCTGGAGCAGCCGCAAGTGGCGGCGGTCATCGTCGGCGCCCGCAACCAGGCCCACGCCATCGCCAATGCGAAAATCATGGACGTTGCGCTCGACGCCGAGGACCGGGAGCGGATTGCGGCCGTCATCGCGCAAGGCACCGGCCTCGAAGGTGACGTCTACACGCTGGAGCGCGACCGCCGCGGCCGCCACGGTTCGATCATGCATTACAACCTCAATGCGGGGAAGAAATGAGCGGCGAACCCTCCCTGTTTTCACGCGCCAGCGCCGAAATCATCGACCTGCACCGCTTCTTCGTCGACTGGTTCGTCGCCGCGCGAGCCAACACGGTGGACTTCGGCCGCTTCGAACGCGCCATGGGCAAGGACCTCAGCATGGTGGCGCCGGACGGGCAGATCCTCGATCGCGAAGCGGTCGTCGACCATGTCCGCGCAAGCCGTGCTTCCTGCGACGATGGTTTCGCCATTTCGATCGAGGACATCCGGCCCGGCTGGCAGGACGCGGATATTATCGTCGTCCTCTATGTCGAAGCGCAGCTGCGCGCAGGCAAGCACAGCCGCCGTCAATCGAGCGCCGTCTTCACCACCAGTTCATCGGCGCCCAACGGCGTCGAATGGCGACATCTGCATGAAACCTGGCTGCAGGTGCCGGAACGCTGAACAAGCTCCAGAGTTCAAATACAGTCGAGTAACGAAAGGGGAACAACAATGACAAAGACGATACTCCAACTCACCACAGCGCTGGCCCTCGTCACGATGGCGGGTGCTGCTCAGGCCGCCGACTGCAAGATCACCGTCGGCCTCGTCATGGAGCTGACCGGCCCGGCCGGTGAATACGGCCAGGCCGGCGCCAAGTCGGTCGAGATGGCCTTCCGCGACATCAACGGAGCCGGCGGAGTGCGCGGCTGCGATCTCGTCACCGACACGCGCGACAGCCAGAGCCAGGGCAACATCGCGGTCGACGCCGCCACTCAGCTTGTGCAGGTCAAGAAAGTGCCTGTGATCATCGGCGGCATCATTTCTTCGGTGTCGATCCCAATCCTGACATCGGTCACGGCACCGGCCAAGATCGTCCAGGTCTCCCCGGCATCGTCCTCGCCGACGCTCACCGCGCTCGGCCGCGACGGCAAGACCAACGGCATCTTCTTCCGCACCATCACCTCCGATGCGCTACAGGGTGTCGCCGCCGCCAAATATGCCATCGACAAGGGTTTCAAGAAGCTGTCGATCATCCACGTCAACAACGATTTCGGCGTCAACATGGTGGCCGAATTCTCGCGTGCCTACAAAGCGCTCGGCGGCACCATCGTCTCCGACACGCCTTACAATGAAAAGCAGTCGAGCTATGCCTCCGAAGTCACCGCGGCAATGGCCGGTGAACCGGACGGTCTCTACCTCGTCAGCACACCGGTCGACGGCGCCACGGTCGCCCGCACCTGGATCTCGCAGGGCGGCGTGCAGAAATTCCTGCTCAATGACGGCATGAACAGCCCGGACTTCATCGAATCCGTCGGCGCCGATTATCTGAAGGAAGCTTACGGCACGTCGTCCGGCACCAGCCCGACGGCCTCGACGGAGTATTTCACCAAGAACTATAAGGAATTCTCCGGCATCGAACCGACCAATCCGGCAGCCGACCGTTCCTATGACGCCGGCGCGATTGTTGGCCTCGCCATCGCCATTGCCGGCTCTGAGGACCCGGCCAAGATCAAGGACGCGATGTACAAGGCGGTCGATCCGGCCGGCACGCCGATCTTTGCTGGCAAGGAAGAGTTCGCCAAGGCGCTCGGCCTGATCAAGGACGGCAAGCCGATCCGCTACGAAGGCGTCATCGGCCCGGTCGCCTTCGATAAATATGGCGACATCACAGGCCCGTTCCGGCTGTGGAAGATCGTCGACGGCAAGGTAGCGACGGACGGTGAAATGACCACCGACGATGTC
This sequence comes from Mesorhizobium sp. M7A.F.Ca.CA.002.15.2.1, assembly GCF_003998715.1. Classification (NCBI taxonomy): domain Bacteria; kingdom Pseudomonadati; phylum Pseudomonadota; class Alphaproteobacteria; order Hyphomicrobiales; family Phyllobacteriaceae; genus Mesorhizobium; species Mesorhizobium sp. M7A.F.Ca.CA.002.15.2.1. The sequence continues at coordinate 5,939 of NZ_RZPI01000179.1, read as the reverse complement.
AACGCCTTGCAGGCCAAGCTTCAGTAAGCATCATTCCGTTTGGTCCGGCATCGATTATGTCAGCATCGATGCCGGGCCAAGAATATGGTTGCCTCATTGCGGCGCTCTTGCCCGGCACTCACGTCCGTTCCGTCGCAACTTGCCTGGGGATGAGAAAGCGGGCGGCGAGCACGCAGAGCAGCACGGTGAACATCAGGATCAGCGCCACCAGCGCATTGATATCGGGTGAGAAGCCAAGCCGCATCATCGCCCACAGCCTGACCGGCAGCGTGCTTTGCGTGCCAGTGACCAGGATGGTGATCATGGTCTCGTCGAATGACAGGGCGAAGGCCAGGATGGCGCCGCCGACCATGGCGCTCGACAGGTTCGGCAGGATGATGCGCCAGAAGGTCTGCCAGCCCGTGGCACCGAGATCGTAGGACGCTTCAACCAGCGTGCGGCTCATCGACTGCAGCCGCATCAGTACCGTGCGGTAGACTATCGCCAACACGAAAACCGTATGGCCGATAACGACCGTCAGCAGCGAGCGTTCGAGGCCGATCTCGCGGAAGAAGATCAGCAGCGCCAGGCCGCTGATGATCGGCGGCATCAGGAACGGCAGGAAGATGATGAACTGCAGCAGCGAGCGTCCGGAACGGCGCCCATGATAATAGAGCGCCAGCAGCGTTCCGCTGACCACCGACAGGATGACGGTGCAGACGCCGACGATCAGCGTCGTGCGCAGAGCGACCAATATGTCGTGGTTTTCAGCCAGCGCCACATAGGTCGACAGGGTCGGCGACGACCAGTCGACGGAGCCATGCGAAATGGTGAAGAACGACGACACGATCGGCACGAACAGTGGGCTGTAGAGCAGCACCGCAACCAGTGTCGTGATCACGGCCAGAAAGATCGTGGACAGTCGGGGCAGGGCGCTCATACCGAAGTCCCCGGGTTGCGGCCAAAGCGTTCGCCGACGAGGATTGCGGCGATCACCACGACGGCCAGCGCCACCGACAGCGCCGCGCCGAACGGCCAGTTATAGGCCGTGCCGAACTGGCTGTAGAGGATGCGGCCGAAGGTGAAGCCGCTGATGCCGCCGACCATTTGCGGCGTCAGGAAATCGCCGATCGCCAGCACGAAGACGAAGCTCGCCGCCGAAGCGACGCCGGGCAGGCTGAGCGGCAAGGTGATGCGCAGGAAGGTCTGCAAGCCGCTCGCGCCGAGATCGTCGGATGCGCGCAGCAGCACCTGCGGAATCCGCTCCAGCGACAGGAAGATCGGCAGGATGGCGAAGGGGATCAGGAGCAGGGTCAGCGTCAAAAGGATGGCGTTCATGTTGAACACAAAAAGCGTCGACGGTTCCTGCAGGATACCAAGCGCCACCAGCGCCTTGTTGAGGAAGCCGTTGAGGCCCAGGATGCTGCGGATCGCATAGATCTTGATGACGTAGCTCATCAGCAGTGGCACCAGCAGCAGCATCAGCAAGGCGTAGCGCCAGCGGCCTTTCAGCGTCGTCAGGAAATAGGCGGCGGGATAGGCAAGCAGGATGCAGATGATGGCCACCGACACGCACAGCACGATGGTGTTCCAGAACACCGGCAGAAAGACCGGATCGGTGAAGAACCTGACATAGTTGCCCAGCGACAAGCCGTAGACGATCGTGCCCTGGTCGACGCTGAAGAAACTGTAGCCGAGGAAGATCGCCAGCGGCACCAGGACGAAGACCACCGGCAAGGCAAACGCCAGCACCGTCACCAGCAGTGACAGCCGTCTTTCCGCAGGCAGTGTCGATCCGGCTTCGCTCATGCCAGCACCAGATGGCCTTCATGCGGCGCAAACGAAAGCGATACAGCCTCGCCGGATTTGAGCGCGCTGCCGTCGACGCGGCTAGGCACGCGCAGCCGCAAGCGCTGCGCGGCATTGTCGGCGCCGGCCATGATGGTGGCGACGGTCGACGAGCCGGCAAAGGCCAGATCGGAGATCGTGCCGGAAAAACGGTTGTCGGTGTCCTTTGCATCCGCAAGGTGCAAGGCTTCTGGACGGAACGCGGCGTAAGCGCTGGCGCCTTCCGCTGCGGCTTTCAAATGCGGCTGGTCGCTGATCGAACAGATGAGGCGCCCGAGCGCCGTCTCGATCGATCGCAGCTCGCCCTGGACCGGTCCGAGTTTCCCGGCCACCAGATTGTTCTCGCCGAAGAAACGCGCGACGAATTCGCAATTCGGTCTGTAGTAAAGGTCGTGCGGCGTGCCGAGCTGGCGGATATGGCCGGCCTCCATGACGCAGATCCGGTCGGCCATGCCGATGGCTTCTTCCTGGTCATGGGTGACGAACAGGAAGGTGGTCCTGATTTCGCGCTGGATGGACTTTAGGAACACCTGCATCTGCCGGCGCAGTTCGAGGTCGAGTGCGGCGAGCGGCTCATCGAGCAGGATCAGGCGCGGCTGGCAGATCAGCGCACGGGCGAGTGCGACGCGCTGGCGCTGACCGCCGGAGAGCTGCGCCGGAAAGCGGTCGGCGAAACGCCCGAGCTGGACCAGTTCCAGCGCCTCCGCGACTCGGCGCGCGATTTCCTTGCGCTGGACATGGCGAACCGAAAGCCCGTAACCGACATTGCCGGAAACGGTCAGGTGCGGGAACAGCGCATAGTCCTGAAACACGGTGTTGAACGGCCGCCGGTTGATCGGCATGCGGCTGATGTCTTGCCCATCCAGGCGTATCTCGCCCGACGTCAGGGGTTCCAGCCCGCCGATCAGCCGCAGCACCGTGGTCTTGCCGGAGCCGGATGGTCCAAGAACGGTGAGGAACTCACCGTCCTTGATCGACAGGTCGATGTCGTGCAGCACGGGGACCGTGCCGTAGGATTTCGAGACGGACCGCAGCGTCAAGAGGTCGGTGTTCTGGTTCATGAAATACTCTCGCATACGCTTCGGCGGTCCGGAACCTCCGGACCGCCGGGTCCTTCGAAGGCAGAGGGCACAAAGATCAGGGCGTTGCCTTGACCTCGTTCCACATGTCCGAACGCTTGAGCGGGTCCTCGACATTGTTGAGCCAGACCAGCTTGTCGTTGCCGCCGGCGCTGCCGGTTTCCGTCACCGTGTTGCCGAAGCCGGTGCGCTCGGAAAGCTCGCCGCCGACCCTCTTGCTCAGCATGAAATCGATCCATTTCTCGGCTGCCGCATTATCACGGACACCCTTGGAAATGACCCAGTTGTCGAGCCAGGCAAGCGCGCCCTCGCTCGGATTGACATAGGCGACATGGGCGCCGATCTTCTGCAGCGCCTTGACCTGCTGCTGGCCGTAATTGGCCCAGATCAGGGCCACATCATTGTTTTGGTAGATCTGCTGCGCCTCGTCGGCGGTGGTGTAGAAGCTGAGCACGTTGCGCTTGAGTTCGACCAGCTTGGCCTTGACTGCAGCCATCTGCTCTTCATTGAGGTTGAACGGATCCTTGTAGCCGAGCGTCAGTGCGGTGAACGAGAAATTGTGCTCGCCATTATCATACGCCAGCACCTTGCCCTTGTAGGCCGGGTCCCACAGAACCGACATCGAGGTCGGCGCCGGCTTGATCTTGTCGGTGTCGTAGATCAGGCCGATGGAGTCGAAGCAGAACGGAATGCCGTAGACCTTGCCGTCCTTGGTCACGCCGCTGACCGCCGTCAGGTCGCGGAAGCGCGGCAGCACGTCTTTCTGGTTGGCGAGCTTGGTGACGTCGATCGGCGACACCAGGTCAGCCTTGATGTAGCGCTGCAACTGGGCGGTGTTGACAGCAAAGACGTCGAAGTCCTGGCCCTCGCTGCCCTTGATCTTGGCCCAGATCTCGTCGTCGCTGCCGATGAAGACGACATCGACGCCGATGCCGGTCGCGGCGGTGAAGTCCTTGACCCAGTCGGCATCGGCGTAGCCGTCCCAGGCCAGTACCCGAAGGTTCGCGGCGAGCGCCGCCGATGTCATCAGGCCGATGCTGAGCCCGATTGTCGCTAGTCTTAAAAACGCTTTCCTCAGTCCCATTTTTAATCTCCCATTATCGTTCTGGTGGACCGTAATTTTCGGGCCTGCGCCGTCACAGCTGGGTAACAGCGACCAGTCCCTCGTCCGGCACCGACACCATCCGGTTGCGCAGTGGCTTGCCGAACGTCTGTGCCTGGATTTCATACTCGTCGCCGGAAGCCGTCTTGACGCCGGAGGCGTAGCTCATCACCGCCGCGCCGAAGAAATAGGCGTGCAGGTCGCCCGCCCTGCGGTGCATCGGGTAGCGGAAATGGAAGTGTTCGAGATTGGCGATCGAGTGCGACATGTGCGCTTCACCCGACAGGAACTCCTGCTCCCAGATAACAGTGCCGTTGCGTAGGATGCGCGAATGGCCGCGCACTTCTTCGGGCAGGTCACCGATCAGCAGTTCCGGACCAATCGAGCAGGAGCGCAGCTTGGAATGGGCGAGATAAAGGTAGTTCTCGCCCTCCGTCACGTGGTCGGAATATTCGTTTCCGAGCGCATAGCCGATGCGATAGGGATGGCCATCGGGTCCATTGACATAAAGCCCGACGATCTCGGCTTCCTCTGCACCGGCTTTCGCGAATGCCGGCATCGGCAGCGGTGCGCCGGGCGGGACAACGCAGGTGCCGACGCCCTTGAAGAACCACTCTGGCTGAATCCCGATCTTGCCGGAGCCAGGCTTGCCGCCCTCCAGCCCCATGCGGAAGATTTTCAAGGAATCGGATTCGTCGGCACCTTCGCCATGGGTCAGAACATGCATCTGGTTGCGCGCGGCGGCACTTCCGGTGTGGGTGAGGCCGGTGCCGGTGACCAGGAAGCGCGCCGGTTCGGGATGGTCGACCGGAGCGAGCACCTGCCCATCGCGCAACAGTTGGTCGTAGTCGATTTTCGCCGTGCCGGTCCGCTTCTCGACCAGCGCTGCGATCGACGTGCCCTGGGCAATTGCCGCTTCGGCCAGTTCCAGCACGCTGCTGGTCTTTTCGAGCGGGTGCAGATGATTGCCGTCATCGCAGACGCGGCCCACCCGTCTGCTGCCGTCGGCCATTCTGAACTGAACAAGACGCATGAACTAACCTTCTTCCTTTGAAACCGTACGGATCACACCCAGCCCGCATCGACGATGAACTGCTGGCTCGTGCACATGCGGCTGTCGTCGGCGGCGAGGAACAGCGCCATGCGCGCGATATCGGAGGGTTGCAGCCGGTCGGGCAGGCACTGCCTTTCCGCGATCTGGCGTTCGCCGGCCGGGTCCAGCCACAGGCGCATCTGGCGCTCTGTCATCACCCAGCCCGGCACCATGCAGTTGACGCGGATGCGCTCAGGGCCAAGCTCGCGGGCCAGCGCCCGCGTCATGCCGTAAATACCCGCTTTCGCGGTGACATAGGCTGGGCAATCCGGATCGCCGACCATCCAGGTGATGGAGCCGAAGTTGATGATCGAGCCGCCGCCCTGCGCGCTCATCTGCGGACGCACTGCCTGCGCCGCGAAAAACTGGTGGCGCAGATTGACCGCCATGCGGTCGTCCCAATAGGCAACCGTCACATCCTTGGTCTGGTGGCGGTCGTCATTGCCGGCATTGTTGCACAGCGCTTGGATGGGGCCATTGTGCTGCATTGCCTGCACGGTTGCCGCCTGCAACTCTTCGACGTTGCGCAGGTCGCATGGAATGAACAGCGGCGCGGCATGTCCGTCGGCCGCAATCGCGTCGACCAGACGTTGGGATGGTTCTTCGGCCATGTCAACGAAGGCGACGCGGCTGCCCTGGGCGCAGAAATGGCGCACCAGGCTTTCGCCGATGCCGCTGCCGCCGCCTGTTATGAAGACGCTGCGGCCCTTGAGGCTTGGATAGATCGCGTAGCCGATTTCATCCGTCATCGCGCGCCTCTCTAGTGCGAATGTCGAGGAATGCCGGCATCGCGCCGGCCGACGAGAAAGTCGAAATCGCAGCCCTTGTCGGCCTGCAG
>NZ_RZPI01000178.1:0-8715 GCF_003998715.1 Mesorhizobium sp. M7A.F.Ca.CA.002.15.2.1 | reverse complement strand
TCTCCGGCACCGTGCCGCCGGAGACGGGCCGCAGGATGCGCGTGATGCCGAGCACGATGTACTGCGTCGACAGCGTCGCGATGATCGGATGGACGTTGAAACGGGTGATCGCCAGACCGTTGATCAGCCCGATGACTGCCGCCAGCACGAAGACCGCCGGGATCAACACAATCGCTGGCTGGTCGAGCGCCAGCACCGCGGTGGTGAAGCTGATGACCGAGCCGACCGACAGGTCGAGCCCGCCGATGAGCACGACGACGAGCTGTCCGATCGCCGCGATGATCAGCGGCATCGCCTGGGCAACCAGGTTGAAGAGGTTTTCGGCCGTGGCGAACTGCGTCGTCTCGACGGTCAGCCACAGCGAAATGAGCAAGGCGACCAGCAGCGGCAGGCCCCACAGGCCCTGCCGCGTGTTCCGGCCATTCAGGATGTTGAAAACCGAACGAACCATGGCAGGCCCCTAATGCTGGCGCGTGGAGCCGCCCATGAGGGCCGCGTCGAGAATCTTGTGTTCGCTCGCCTGCGCTGCCGGCATTTCGGCCACGATCGTGTCGTGATGGACGACGTAGATGCGGTCGCAGAGCCCGATCAGCTCGATCGTCTCGCGCGACAGCACCAGCACCGCGCCGCCCTTCGCGGTGAAGTCCCGCAGAAGATGGTAGATCTCGGACTTGGCGCCGATGTCGACGCCGCGCGTCGGCTCTTCGACCAGCAGAAGATCGAGATCGGCGGCAAGGTAGCGGCCGAGCAGAACCTTTTGCTGGTTGCCGCCCGACAGCGAACCGACCGCAGCCGACAGGCCCGCCGCCTTTATGTTCATGACCTCCATCATGCGGGCGATGACGTTTCGATATGGCCGCGCCGGCGCAAGTTCCGGGCGCCTCGAATGCAATCCGATGGCGATGTTGTGGGCGATCGGCAAAGCGAGGAAGAGCCCCTCTTCCTTGCGGTCCTCGGGAACGAAGCCGACCTTCAGCTGCTGCAAATACCGAACGCCCGCCGACGCCGGGAGCGGCATCTTCAGCGCCTTGCCGTTGATGGAAATCGTCCCGGCGAAGGGATGGTAGCGGCCAATCAGCGATCGCAGGAAGCGCTGCTGGCCCTGCCCTTCCAGCCCGGCCAGGGCGACGATCTCGCCCTTGTGCAAAGTCAGCGACAGCGGCTGCGATGTCTCGGTGATCTTGAGGTTTTCGACGCGCAGTATCTCATCGCCTACATCGCCCGTACGATCGGGAAAAAGGTCCTGGAGTTCGCGTCCGACCATCATGGCGATGAGTTCGTCGGTGGTGATCTCGGGCACCGTCCTTGTGCCGACCAGTGCGCCATCCTTCAGCACCGTCACGGTGTCGCACAACTCGAAGATCTCCTCCATGCGATGCGAGATGTAGACGATGGCTTTTCCCTTGTCGCGCAGCCGGCGGATGTTGCGGTTGAGCACATCGACATCGGCCGCGTTGAGCGCCGCCGTCGGCTCATCGAGGATGAGCACGCTGGCGTCGGCCTGGATGCAATGCGCGATCTCGACGAATTGCCGCTCGGCTATGGTCAGGTTGGAAACGAGTTGCGACGGGTCGAGCGTGAGGCCGAGTTCGCCAAGCGCCCTGGCGGTCTGGCTTTTCATCGCGGGATAGTCGATCGAGCCGAACCGGGTCGTCGGCTCCCGGCCGAGGAACATGTTCTCGGCGATCGACAGATTGGGCAGCAGCGAATGCTCCTGGAAAACGGTCGAAATGCCGGCATCGAGCGCGGCGCGCGGCGACTTCAGATCGAGCTTCTCGCCGCTCATGAAGATCTCGCCGGAATCGGGCTGATGCACGCCCGCCAGAATCTTCATCAACGTCGATTTGCCGGCACCGTTCTCGCCCATCAGGGCGTGGATGCTGCCCGCCTTGAGGTCGAGGGAAACGGAGTGGAGCGCCTTGCTCCCTCCGAATGCCTTCGAAATGTGGGACATCTCGACAAGATTGGTCACGAAACCCTCGAACGAACCGGATTCGACACATGGAACGGCCTGCGGGGAATGTTTGTCCACTCCCCGCCAGCCACGGCGCCGTCACTTCTTGCCGTAATATTCCTTGAGCTTGTCTTCCGGCAGTTCGCTTGGCCACCAGACATTGGCGGTCAGGTCATCGCGATAGTATTTCTTGGCCTTGTCCTGGTCCCATCCGTCGGGATTGTAGACATAGCGCTTGTAGAGCTGCTTGCCTTCCAGAAGGGCAACGGCAGCGCGCACGCCGGCAGCGCCCTGGGCGGGACTGTATTCCGGAGAGATCGACTTGAACCCATCCGTAATCCACTGGCCGAAATAGCCATTGTTGCCCTCGCCCGAAATCGGCGGAATGGGTGTGCCGAACTGCTTGAAGACATCGACGCAGGCGCGCGTCATGTCGGCGCCGGACGACCAGATGCCGTCGACCTGCGGATTGTTCAGATAGAGCGTCTCGCACAGCTTCTTGGCCTTGTCGTACTGCCAGTCGCCATGCTCCTCGGCAATGATCTGCACATGCGTGCCCTTGAGCGATTCCAGGAGGCCGTTATAGCGGTTGGTGTCTTCCGGATGGCCGGCCAGGCCACGCAGGACCCAGATCTTGCCGTTGTCGCCGACGGTCTTCACCAGCCAGTCGCCCATGACCTTGCCGAAGTGCTCGGCGCCGCCCTGGATTTCGGTGGTGTAGGCGTCGGAATCGATACGCCCGGTGTGAAGGATGACCGGGATGCCGGCGGCGACCGCCTTGGCGATGCTGGCATTGGCCGACGTGCTGGTCACCGGTTGAACGATGATGGCGTCGACATGCTGTGCGATCAGGTCCTCGATATCGGCCACCTGCTTCTTCTGGTCGAAGCCGGCATCGAGCAGGATGAATTTCGAGATGCGCTTGTCCTTGGCCGCGGCGTTCTCCGCCTCATGCGCCACCTGCACCGTCCAGGTGTTTGCGTTGACACCGAAGTCGCTCATGCCGATGACCCAGGGCGGGTCCTTCTTGAACGCACCGGCGGCGGTCATGCGCGTGTCGTCGGGGCGCGGCGCCACGCCGTCCATCAGCTTGACGTCTTGCGCATGCGCCAGGGACGTCACGGCAAGCGTGGACGCAACGAGCATCCCCAGGCCGACGGTTTTCAGCAATCCTAACATTGAACACTCCTCCTTGTGGTTGCTCCGGCCTACAAATTCGTATGGCCACGAGACGCTCTCCCAATGCATGCCCCCGTCACAAACCGACCGATGCGCGCAATTCTCCCGCCCCCGAACACATGCGTGTCGAAGCCCAACTTCTGCTGGACGATGATGACGGTCGAGAACTCCTCCGGGCACTTTAGAAGCACAGCGGATTCGCCCTGTCAATAGTTAGTCAGGTTGAATGACTATTCCCTTGCTTGCCTTTCGCCGCTCCACTATCCATCATGAATGGCGCTCGCCGGCTTCGGCGCGCAGTCTGTCCCGGCGGGAAAAACATGCGATCAGTCTTGTGCTACGGCGACTCCAACACGCACGGCCAGATCCCCGGCAGGGGGCCGCTCGAGCGCTATGGTCCGGGTGAACGCTGGCCGGGCATATTGCGTTCTCAGCTGGGCCCTGACTGGTATGTCATCGAGGAGGGGTTGAGCGGCCGCACCACCGTCCACGACGACCCGATCGAGGGCGCCCACAAGAACGGCCGAACCTATCTTCGTCCTTGCCTGCAGAGCCATGCGACGCTCGACCTCGTCATCATCATGCTCGGCACCAACGATCTGAAGATCCGCTTCAACAAGCCGCCGTCGGAAGTGGCGATGGGGATCGGCTGCCTCGTCTACGACATCAAGGAGCTGGCGCCAGGTCCGGGCGGCTCGACGCCCGAGATCATGATCGTGGCGCCACCGCCGATGCAGGACGACGTCAAGGAATGGAAGTCCATATTCGCCGGCGCGCCGGAGAAATCGCGCCTGCTCGCGCTCGAGTTCGAGGTTCTGGCGGACTCGCTCGAACTGCACTTTTTCGATGCCGGCTCGGTGGTGTCGTGCAGCGAGGCGGACGGCTTTCACATCGATGCCGAGGCGCACAGATTGCTGGGCACCGCGCTCGCCCGCGCGGTCGATGCCATCGGCTGGAGCCGCTCGACATGAGCAACCATACCGCCGCCAGGCAACGCGCTCTTACCGACGGGGCGACCTTTGCCTGACATGAGATTCGCACCACCCAATCCCTTGCGCATCGCCGATCGTGCGAGCGGGCTGAATGCATTGAGCGTCCGCAGCTACAACGAGCGGCTGGTGCTGTCCCTGCTGCTTCAGAACGAAGGCATTTCGCGGATGGAAATCGGCGAGAAGACCGGCCTGTCGGCGCAGACGGCTTCAGTCATCGTTCGCTCGCTCGAGCAGGAGGGCCTGGTCTCGCAGGGCGAGGCGCAGCGCGGCCGCGTCGGGCCGCCGACGATCCCGCTTTCACTCAACCCGGAGGGCGCCTATGCGGTTGGCGTCGGCTTCAGCCGGCGCAGGATCGACATCGCGCTCATCGACTTCATCGGCACGGTGCGCTTCCACACGCAGTTGCCGGCGGATGAAGCCAATCCGTTTCCGCAAAGCAGCGATCTGTTCGGCGCGATCGGGCAAGCCATGACCAGCCTGCCGGTCGAGGCGCGCAGCCGGGTTGCCGGCATCGGCCTGGCGGTTCCCGACGATGTCGACACGATGGCTGCAACCCGCAACGGATCGAGCACCTCGCTCAAGGCCTTGCAGGCCGAGATCGAGGAACAGATCAAGCTGCCCGTTTTCGTGCAGAACGACATCACCGCTGCGGCCGGCGGCGAGAGTATGTTCGGCGTCGCAAAGCCGCTCAACGATTATCTGTTCTTCTATCTCGGAGCACGGCTGCAGAGCAGGCTCATCCTCAACCACCAGATCTACAAGGGAAACTCCAGCGCCAGCTTCGATCACGGCCTGATGCGCCTGGAGAGCGAACTGGCCATGCGCGGGCGCCCGTCCGAAATCATCTGGAGCAGCAGCCCTGAGTGGCCCGATCTGGGCGAGGCCTACAGCGCATGGCTGGGCGAGTGTTCCGACCGCCTGAAAGCGTCGATCTCCGCGCTGACCCAGTTTGTCGAGTTCAGGACGGTCGTCCTGTCCAGCTATGCGCCGCAAAAGATTGCCGAGGCCTTGTGCGACGACATCGGCCGGGAATTCCCCGGCATCGAAGCGCTGCCGGCGCGCGTCACCATCAGCCCGAAGGCCGTCGGCGCGGCAAGCCTGCCATTCAGTTCGCGCTTCATGATCCAGTGATCGAGCTGAACCGGGTTGCCGGTCGGCCGATCATGCCCTCTGCAGGTCCATCAATGATTTTCAGGTGACCAGGCGAATCCGCTTGCCAGGACGCCCCACTTAATAGCATGTTAAGTGAACCCTGAGATCGCCATGAAAATCGCTGCGGATCACGCACTCAACGACAATGCCGCGACCAGCGCCGAAGCGCGCCGCTCGACGGTATTGGGCGATCGGATCAAGGCCTATCGCACCACGCGGCGCCTGACGCTGCGCCAGCTCGGCGACATGATCGGCACCACCGCCAGTTTCCTAAGCCAGCTCGAGCGCGGCCTTTCCGGCGCCAACACCAGCACGCTGATGCTGATTGCCAATGCGCTCGGCATCAGCCTCGCCGATCTTTTCGACGAATGCGAAGTGTCGCCGCACGCGGTGCTGACACGCAGCGAGCGGCCGGCGCTGCCGACCAGCGAAGGCTACCGCAAGACGCTGCTGTCGCGCCGGCCGATCCGCGAGATGGAAGTCTATTGCGGCGAGTTCGCCGTCGGCGGCTCGACCGGCGACGTGCCCTACACGCACGGCAACGCGAGCGAGATGTTCCTCGTGCTGCGCGGACGCGTGCAACTGACGCTCGGCGAGGAGAGCTTCACCCTCGAAGAGGGCGATAGCATCGAATATTCGACCTCGACGCCCCACCGGACGATCAATGTCGGCGATACGGTGGCCGAAGTGCTGTGGATCATTGCGCCGCCGACCAGCGGCGCCGTCGACCTCGACCAATATGTAGCCCGGAAAACGCTCGCGCCCGGCCTACCAAAATCAAACAGCGAGCCATCGGAGGGTTAGAAAATGGGAAGCAGATCAAGATTGGCCGGGTTCGTCGGCGCCGCCGCACTGGCCTTGCTTGCGGCCGCCGCTCACGCGCAGAACGCGCCGCCGGCCGGGACCGTGGTGGACGGCTCGCTGAAGGGAAAGACGCTGACCTTCGTCTCCTATGGCGGCATCTACCAGGACGGCCAGGTCGCCGCCCTCAAGGAATTCGTCGACAAGAGCGGCGTCAAGCTTTTGAATGATGGGCCGACCGAAATCGCCAAGCTCCAGGCGCAGGTCGAATCAGGCAATGTGACCTGGGATGTCGTCGATACGGACGATTTTCCGCCCTTCGTGCATTGCGGAAAACTGTTCCAGAAGCTGGATTTGACCAAGCTCGACATCTCGCACATCCCGCCCGGACAGGTCGGCGAGTGCAGCGTGCCGGCGATGAACTACGGCATGGTCCTGATGTACAAGAACGACACGTACAAGGACAATCCGCCGAAGGACTGGAAGGACTTCTTCGACACCGCGAAATTTCCCGGCACCCGCGCCATCGACGGCAGCGGCAGCCCGCTCGGCGGCCTGATCGAACAGGCCATCCTGGCAGACGGCGGCAAGGTCGACGCCATGACGCCGGCCGATATCGACAAGGGCATCGCCAAGATCAAGGCGATCGGTCCCGACACGATCTTCTGGAAGACGGGCGCAGAATCCCAGCAGCTCGCCGAATCCGGCGAGGCCGACATGATCATCATGTGGACCGGCCGCGCCATGACGGCGGTCAAGAACGGCGCTGCCTACACGCCGGTGTGGAAGGACTGGCTGGTCGTCATGGACCAGCTGACCATCCCGGTCGGCGCCAAGGACACCGACGCTTCCTACGCGCTGATCAACGCCTATCTCGGCAAGAAGTCGCAGGAGATCCTGACCGAGCAGACCTCCTACTCGCCGATCAACAACGAGGCACAGCCGAAGGTCGACGCATCCGTCGCCGCCTTTCTGACCAACACGCCGGACCACGCCAAGCTCGGCTATCAGCAGAACATCAAGTTCTGGGTCGCCAACTTCGCCGCCGCGTCCGACAAGTGGACAGCGCTGATGGCCGGCAACTGAGCCGGCTACCGCTGAGGTGACGGCGTGAGCCAGACATCGCATACGCCGACGGCCGGGGGTGATCATCCTCGGCCGCCAGGTGCCGTGCGGGCGCCGCAGCGGCGCCCGCGCCTTGCTGCCTATCCTTCGCTGCTGGCGATGCCCGCCTTGGCTTTGCTCATCGCCGCGATGGGCTATCCCTTGCTGACCGTCACGCTGCGCAGCTTCTCGGACCCATCTTGGGGCTTGCAGAACTATGCCTGGTTCTTTTCCACCCCGGTGAATGTCACCGTCCTGTGGCGCACCTTTTCCATCGCAGCCTGGGTCACCATCGTTTGCGTCATCGCCGCCTACCCCTATGCCTATCTCATGACGGCGGTCGGACCGCGCCTGCGGCTGGTCCTCATCCTGTGCGTTTTGGTGCCGTTCTGGGTCAGCGGCGTGGTGCGCACCCTGGCCTGGGTCATCCTGCTGCAGGATTCCGGCATCATCAATTCGGTCATCAGGCTGCTCGGCTTTGACGGCGTGAAGCTGATCCGCACGCAGACCGGCGTCGTCATCGGCATGGCGCAGGTGCTGCTGCCGTTCATGATCCTGCCGCTCTATTCGGTCATGCGCGGCATCGATCTGCGCCTCGTGCAGGCGGCGCGCAGCCTTGGTGCGCGCCCGGCACGCGCCTTCCTGCAAATCTATCTGCCGCTGTCGCTGCCCGGCGTTTTCGCCGGCGCCATCATCGTCTTCATCCTGTCGCTCGGCTTCTACATCACGCCTGCCCTGCTCGGCGGCCCGCGCAGCACCATGCTGTCGACGCTGGTGCAGAGCCAGGTGCTCAGCCTGCTCAACTGGGGCCGCGGCGGCGCCATGGGCGTCGTGCTGCTGGTCGCGACCTTCGTGCTTCTAGCGCTCGCCGCCCCGCTGATGCGCCAGCGCCACAAGCAGGCGTCCAGATCATGAGACTGGCACCATCCCGCCTTCTGCTCGGTCTGTTCTGCCTGCTGGTCGCCGTCTGGCTGGTGATGCCGACGCTGGTCATCATCCCGATGTCATTCAACGAGAAGAAGTCGCTCGCTTTCCCGCCGTCCGGCTTCTCCTGGCAATGGTACGAGAATTTCTTCACCAACCCCGATTGGCTGTCGAGCTTCTTCAATTCGCTGAGGGTCGCGGGCCTCGTCGCCGTCGCCGCCACGCTGATCGGCACGCTGGCGTCGCTCGGCCTCAGCCGCATGAAACATTCCGGCGCCGGCCTGCTGCGCGCCATCCTGATCACGCCGATGATCGTGCCCGGCGTGGTGCTGGCCATCGGCATCTACGCCGTCTATCTCGACTACCAGCTCGTCGGCACCACCACCGGCTTCGTCATCGCACATACGATGCTGGCGATCCCCTTCGTCATCATCGCCGTGTCGGCAAGCCTCGAAGTCTTCGACGCGCGGCTGGAGACGGCGGCGGCAAGTCTCGGCGCCAACCGCTTCACCACATTCCGCACCGTGACCTTGCCGCTGATCGCGCCCGGCATCCTGTCCGGGCTTTTGTTTGCCTTCGTCACCTCCTTCGATGAGATCATCGTCGCGC
>NZ_RZPI01000177.1:0-8751 GCF_003998715.1 Mesorhizobium sp. M7A.F.Ca.CA.002.15.2.1 | reverse complement strand
ATATTTGATCGCCGCGAAGATGACGTCATTCATCTCGGGAACGACGTTGACCTTGCCCTTCAGCTCGTCCGGCGTGTTGAAGATGATGCCCCAGCTGTCGGCCGGTCCCTTGTAGGCGTCGGTGTTGACGACGACGCCCACCGTGCCCAGCGCCCACGGCACCGAGTATTTGCGGCCTGGATCGAAGTCGGGGTTGGCCCATTCGGGCGCTACATTCTTGAAGTTCTCCATCTTGCCGGGGTCGGTTTCCAGGACAAGGCCTTCCTTGATCCAGATCGGCACGTAGGTCTGCGAGGGTACCGCAATGTCGAAGCCGGTGCCGCCCTGGCGAACCTTGGCAAGCGCGGTGTCGTTGGAATCATAATCGGTGATGGTCACCTTGACGTTGTATTTGGCCTCGAACTTCTTGATCACGTCGGGGCTGGTGTAGTTGCCCCAATTGTAGATGTTGAGCACGCCGTCGGCGCGGGCCAGGCCCGTCGAGGCGAGCAACGCCAACCCCATGGCGGTTGCTGTTGTCTTCCAGTTCATGGTTTTAACTCCCATTTTTCGGTTCAGTCTCGTTTCCTGCTGACGAAGAAAAACAACGTGACGATGGCAACCGAGAGCAGCAGGAAGGCGGTCGATATCGCGTTGATCTCGGGTGTGATGCCGCGGCGGATCTGGCCGAGCATGTAGGTGGGCAGCGTGTCCTGGCCGCCCGATTTGACGAACTCGGTGATGACGACGTCGTCGAGCGAGATGACGAAGGCCAGCATCAGCCCGGCCAGGATGCCGGGCCACAGAAGCGGCAACGTGATGCGCCGGAACGTCTTCCAGGGCGTCGCGTAGAGGTCGGCTGCGGCACGCTCCAGCGTCAGGTCCATATTCTCAAGCCGCGCCCGGATCGGCAAATAGGCAAAGGGAATGCAGAACGCCGTGTGCGCGGCGACCAGATAGCCGATGCCGGAATAACCGGTGAAGATCTTGATGCGCGAGAAGAAGATCAGCAGCGCCACCCCGGTGACGATCTCGGGCACCATCAGCGGCTGGTTGATCGCCGCATACTTGAAGGTGAGGCCGGGATAGGACGCGGTGCGGGTGGTGGCGAGCGCCGCCATGGTGGCAAAGATCGTGGAGAGCACCGCCGCAATGGAGCCGATCTGGAAGGAACGCAGCGTGGCATCGACGACCTGCGTGTTCTGCCATGCCGACTGGAACCATTTCAGCGAAAAGCCGCCCCATTCGGAGGTCGAGCTCGCCGCGTTGAAGGCATAGATGACCAGCACGATGATCGGCAGATACAGCACGATAAAGCAGGTCGCGGCGATCGCGCTGAATCCTGGCTGGTGCTTGATGGAAAAGTTCTTAGCCATGACGCACCCCCGACTTGCCGGCATTGCGCACATAGGCAAGCAGCGCCACCATGACGATGATCATGACGGCGATCGACAGCGCCGAGCCGAGTGGCCAGTTGCGGCCCTGCCCGAACTGCAATTCGATCAGGTTGGACAGCATCATGTTCTTGCCGCCGCCAAGCACGCTCGGCGTCACATAGGCGCCAAGCGCTGGAATGAAGACCAGGATGGAGCCGGCGATGACGCCCGGCTTGACCATCGGAAAGATAATCCGCCGCAGCACCTGGAAGCGCGTGGCGTAAAGGTCGTAGCCCGCCTCGACCAGCCGGAAATCCAGCTTTTCCATGCTGGCGTAGATCGGCAGCACCATCAGCGGCAGGTAGACATAGGCCATGCCGATCAGGATCGCCGTGTCGGTGTAGAGGATCTGGATCGGCGCCGAGATGATGCCGAGCTTGAGCAGCATTGTGTTGATGATGCCTTCGTTGCGGATGATCTGCAGCACTGCGAAGGTGCGGATCAAAAGGTTGGTCCAGAACGGAATGGTGATCAGGAACAGCCAGAGATCGCGGGTCTTTTCGCTGCGCGTCGCCATGAAATAGGCGGTCGGGAAACCAAGCACCAAGGTGGCGATCGTCGTCACCACCGAGAGCTTGATCGAGCGCAGGAAGATGGTGACGTGGGCGGCGGCGATCGAAAGCGTGTCGTCGAAGATATCGCGTTCCAGAAACACCGCTATCCAGGCTTCCGGCGAGAACTGCCACTTCACGTCGCCATAGGAGCCTGGCGTCAGGAACGAGTACACGAGCACGATCAGCAAAGGGCCGGTCGCGGCGAGGAAAATGACCAGCAGCGCTGGTGCTGACAAAAGCCAGCGGTCACGGACATCGCGCCGCTCCGCTGCCTTGGCGACTTCTTCCGCGGTCGCCATCGTCAGTCCTTCAGGACCTGGGCGGCATCGCTGCCGATGAGGATGCCGACCGCGTCGCCCTTCTCGAAACCGCAGCCCGCGCTGCGCGTGTTCTGCTGGCGTACGGTGAAGAGTTCGCCGCTGTCGAGATGAACATGGATGTGGGTGTCGGTACCGAAATAGACGATATTATCGACCCTCCCCGACAGTTCGCCCTTGGCCTTGGTCAGCTTGGCGTGTTCAGGCCGAACCACGACCGTGGCATTGGGCTTGGGCTGGAAACCCTGGGCCACGGTCGCCTCGATGGTCGCACCGGACTTGAGCGTGGCGCGCGCCTTGCCGTTGGCCATCTCGCTGATGGCGGCCGTCAGGAAGTTGGTTTCACCGATAAAGTCGGCGACGAAGCGTTCGGCCGGCTTGTCGTAGATATCCCAGGGCGAACCGACCTGGAGGATCTTGCCCGATGACATGACCGCGATGCGGTCGGACATGGTCAGCGCTTCTTCCTGGTCGTGGGTGACGAAGATGAAGGTGATGCCGGTCTCGTGCTGCAGCCGCTTCAACTCGATCTGCATCTCCTTGCGCAGCTTGTAGTCGAGCGCCGACAGTGGCTCGTCGAGCAAAAGCACCTTCGGCTGCGGTGCCAAGGCGCGGGCCAAGGCCACGCGCTGCTGCTGGCCGCCGGAGATCTGGCTGGTGCGACGACCGGCGAGTGCCTCCATCTTGACCAGCTTCAGCATCTCGGCGACGCGCGCCTTGATCTCGGCCTTCGGCTTACCCAGCATTTCCAGGCCAAAGCCGATATTGTCGGCGACCGTCATGTGCGGGAACAGCGCATAGGATTGGAAAACGGTGTTGACCGGCCGTTTGAAGGGTGGCAGCGGCGCGATGTCCTGGCCGTAGAGCAGGATTTCACCGGCGGTTGGAAAATCGAAGCCGGCGATCAGCCTGAGCAACGTCGTCTTGCCGCAGCCGGATGGCCCCAGCAACGTGAAGAATTCGTTCTCGCGGATAGATACCGAGACCGTGTCGAGGGCAGCCACCTGCCCCTCACCTGATCCGAAAATTTTGCTGACGTTTACTACTTCAATCGCATTCCGATCCGGTTTGTCCGGCACGATTACGCCTCACTGTTGACCCCGCTCTTGCTGGCGGAGCTCTTCCCCTGTTCGATGTGACCACATGGCCGGTGGGTTGGCAAGCCCGGCATTGGGTCACAGTTCAGTCAGTCATTGAGGCCTGCAAGCCCCATGCCATAGTCAGGCCTGATAGGTGATCTTGCCGCCGCAAATCGTCGTCACCGGCCGCACCTTGTGCAGATCGGCCGGGGCGGTGTTCTCGATATCCATCGACAAAACCACCAGATCGGCCATGTAGCCCGATCTCAGCGTACCCTTGCGGTGCTCGGCGAATTCGGCGTAGGCGCCCTCGATCGTGTAACCGGCGATCGCTTCATGCAGCGAGAAACTCTGGTCCGGGTCGCTTTCTGCCCATGGTTTGCGCAACACTGCCGCCTGAATGCCCAGGATCGGATCGATCGGCGACACCGGCCAATCGGATGCGAAGACGACATGCGCGCCGGCATCCTTCAAGGTCCGCCAGGCATAGCTCAGCGGCCAGCGTGCCGGCCCGATGCGCGACACCGTCGGCTCCAGCGGAAAATCCATGGCGCCGGGCGGATGCGGCGGTTGCATGGAAGCAATGACGCCGAGTTCTGCGAAACGCGGCACATCCGATGTGGTGGTGACCTCGATGTGCTCGACCCGGTGACGGCTGTCGCGCTTGCCGTTCGCCTTCTGCGCCGCCTCATAACCGTCCAGCACCGCGCGCACCGCGCCGTCGCCGATCGAGTGCACCGCGATCTGCAGCCCGCGCCTGTCGGCCGCGACGGCCAGATCGATGAATTGTTGCGGCGTGAACAGCGGCTCGCCCACCCAGTCGGGCCGGTCGGCGTATGGCTCGACCATGACAGCTGTCCAGGAATCGAGCACCCCGTCGTAGAACACCTTGACCATGCCCGACGACAGCCATTCGCTGTTGTAGCTTTCGGCCATATCAGATGCCTTGTCGAGCATGTCGAGCGTCATGAAATTCTTGTAGTGGAACGGGATCTTGACGCGGCAGGGCAAGCCTTCCTCGGCTTCGATCTCGGCCAGCAGCTCAAGCTGATAGAGGTTGCCGTCCATGTTCTGGATCGAGGTGATGCCGTGGCGGGCGCACCAGGCGAGCCCGCGCCGCATGATGTCGCGGTCGGCGTCCCGCTCGGCCGCCGTCGGCATCGGGTCCGGCTCGCCGCCGGTCGACAGCCCCAGCCGCACCCGGCTTTCGCCGGCAAGGTCGAGCACCGGGCCAAAGGCCTCGCCTTCGCGCAATTCGCCGGCGGCCAGTCCATCGTCACCCATGACAATCTCATTGCCAGGGCCGAGCGTACGCCCCTGCAGGATGCCGGCCATTTCCAACGCCTTGGTGTTGGCCCACATGGTGTGATGGTCTGGCGCCGCCATGCAGAACGGACGATCGGGCAAAATGGCGTCGAGGTGATGGCGCGTCACGCGCTCGCTGCCGAGCACGGTGTAGTCGACGCCTTGGCCGACCAGCATCTTCGCGTCGGGCCGGGTAGGCGCATAGTCGCGGATCGCCTTCTGCAGCGCCTCGAAGCCATGTATACCGGTGAGTTGAAGGTGGGCAAGTTCAGCCCCGCCCGAAAACAGATGCATGTGGGCTTCGATGAAACCCGGCAGGACGGAGCCGCCCTTGGCGTCGATTACCTTGGTGGCCGGTCCCTTGAACTCTTCGATGGAGGCGCGGCTGCCGATGGCGATGATTGCGCCGTCCTTGACGGCGACGGCCTCGGCGGTGGGATTGTCGTCGTCGATGGTCAGTACACGACCATTGATGACGATCAGATCCGCATTGTGACCTGCACCTGTGACAGACATCGCGACTCCGCGCTTTTGACGACTGACTGAGACCGACAACCTCTTGGCCAACGACCTGCCACTCCACCGGAGCGGCGCCATGGGACGAAAAAGAATGCCAGCGCGCTGTCTTGGAAATTCCCCTTGTCATCCCAAGAGGCAGCGTGGATAAAGAATGCGACTGATTATTCGCGTTTGTCAACATACCGAATCTGGAATGTATCGTGGACAGCAAGCTCCCACCATGTTGAGACCGGGCGGGGAACGAGGACATCGGACGGTGAAGCGCAGTCTCGACCGCAAAAGCAGGATAGCGCTCGAACCGCGCAAACAGCCGCGGCAAAAACGCTCCAGCAAGGTGGTCGACCGGATTCTCGACGCAGCGCTGGTCTTGACGCGGGAGCAAGGAACCAAGACGCCGACGACGCTGGCCATTGCGCAGCGCGCAGGCTTGTCGGTTGGTTCGATCTACCAATACTTTCCCAACAAGGAAGCCATTCTTCTGGACCTCGCCCGGCGCTGGCTGTCATCCTTTCCCGAGGTGATCGCCAAGCGTATCAAGGTCGCCCCGCCCACCAACCGTGAAGAGTTTCGGCAGGAAGTGCGCAAGCTCTTCATCGACACGTCCAGACTCTACCTCGAAAACGCCAGCCTGATGCCGGTGATCGAGGCCATTTCAGGCAACGCCGACCTCAGGCCGATCCAGAACGAATATGACGAGCAGATCATCGCGCTCTACGCCGCATGGCTGCAGCATGTGAACCCGGCGCTTGAAGACAATGTCGCCAGCCGGCTCGGCGTGCTGATGATGGACGTCGGGCACGCCTGCCGGCTTGTCGGGCTGAAAAGAGACCGCAAGACATACGACCTCATCGAGGACGATGTGGAAAGAATGTGGCTCGCTCTGGTGAGCCCTTATCTCAATCTTGAATCTTGACTGATTTCGCACTTCGAGAGGAATTTATGAAGACTGTTTTCTCCCCCCTTCACGCCGGCCATGCCGGTCAAATGGAACTGGTCACATCAGCCATCGTGCCGGGTTTCGAGAAGCCATCGAGGGCCGAATTCATCAAGGCGCGGGTCGAAAGCGAGAAACTGGGTCCCATCATCGCGCCGCACGAACATGACCTCGCCGCCGCCAAGCGCATCCACAAATCAGACTATATCGACTTTCTCCCGACGGTCTGGCCGCAATGGCTGGAAGCAGGTCTCACAGGCACGGCGATGCCCTTCACATGGCCGACGCGCGGCCTGCGCGGCGACGTGCCGCCAAAGCGCGTCGACGCGCTGCTCGGCTATTATTCCTTCGATGCCGGCGCCACTTTCGTCGAAGGCACGTGGGCCGCGATCAAGTCTTCCTACGACGTAGCGCTGACCGCCGCCGGCCTGCTCAAGGATGGCGAGGCTTCCGCCTTCGCGCTCTGCCGTCCGCCCGGCCACCATGCCGGGGCTGGCTTCATGGGCGGCTATTGCTACATCAACAACGCCGCTGTCGCCGCGCAATGGTTCCGCGACCACGGCGCCAAACGCATCTCGATCCTCGATGTCGACTACCATCACGGCAACGGTACGCAGGAGATCTTCTACGACCGTGCCGACGTCCAGGTGCTCAATCTGCATGGCGATCCGATGGTCGAGTACCCGTTCTTCCTCGGCCATGCCGACGAACGCGGCGCGGGTGCCGGCGAAGGCTTCAACATCAATTATCCGATGCCCTTCGGCACCGACTGGGATGCATGGAACGCCTCGCTCGAGGATGCCTGCGGCAGGCTCGCCGCTTATGCACCGGATGTCGTCATCGTCTCGCTGGGTGTCGATACGTTCGAGAAGGACCCGATCAGCCAGTTCAAGCTGAAGACGTCTGATTATCCCAAGATCGGCCGCCGCATCGCCAGGCTCGGCCTGCCGACGCTGTTCGTCATGGAAGGCGGCTATGCCGTCGAGGAGATCGGCATCAACGCGGTCGGCGTGCTGACCGGGTTCGAGGATCGGTAAATGCCTGTCGTCCAGGAGCATCTGGCGGTTTTGGGACAACGACAGGCATAAGCAAAGGACCACCGGGACCGGGCGGCAACATCGCCCGGCTCCGACTATCGGGCCAAGGCACCCCCTTCGGCACAGCAACCGGCGCGCCCGTCTGTCCAATGCTCCCGAGCCTGGCGAAATCGACCAGCCGCCGAGGTGGCCGGCGAAGACTTTCGCGTCCCGGTCGTCTGTCCAGGGCGCGAAAACCGAGCTGTGAGTCGCGCCGGAGTCCATCAGATTCGATTTTGTCAAATCGCGTTTGATGTCAGATTCAACTGCGGGTAGATTAAACCCGAATCAGCCGGTCCTGGGGGGCGCGGCGACCACCCAAAGTCTTTTGTTCCGGAGCTTTTCCGGCACCAGACGCGGACGGCTTCGCGTTCCCTGAATGGATTCGGGATTTGGTTCGGTGCAGCCCTGCGCCACGCGTGTGTCTTCGTCAAAGTAATGTGTATTCGGGTTCGGCGGCTGACTTCCAGCATCCGGACAGCAGAAACGATTCCGGCCAAAAGCAACGAGAATGAGCAGTCCCGCCGCGCTACTTCAATCCGACACATTGGGCTCGCGCCTGACGTCGCGCGGCGATCTCACCAGCTTTTTCATGCAACTGACCGCCGAGATCGGCGCCGACAGCTACATGCTGGTCGCCATCGTCCACGATCAGGACCGCAACGATGCGCGCATCGTCTCCTCCAACTGGATTTTCGACGCCATCGAGTTGATCGGCAAGCGGCTGATCGCCGGGCTTGCGCAAGGCGCGCTCACCGTCGCGCCCGGCATTCGTCCGCAGCCGCTGGTAGCATCTCACGCGCCCGAAGCTGACGGGTTGATCACCGGCGAGGAAGCCCGCCTTCTCGATGTGCTCGGCCATGCAGAGATCTATTCCCTGCGCCTGAATGTCGGCCGCCAGCGCCTGTTCGCTCTGTTCTCGGCAGCGACAGCCGGCAGCATCGACCAGCCGGCGCTGATGCGGGCGCAGCTGAAATGCTGCTACGCGCTCTCGCACATCCCACAACTGATCGCCGCCGCCGCCATGCAGGATCCGTTGTCGGATCGCGAGCGCGAATGCCTGTTCTGGGTTTCCGAAGGCAAGACCACCGACGAGGTCGCCGTCATCCTTGGCGTCTCCTCCAACACCGTCAACAGCTACATCACCCACGCCATCCAGAAATTCGCGGCCAGCAACCGCGCGATGGCCATCGCCACGGCGATCAGGAGCGGCATCATTTGAAACACGCCGATATCAAGGAAGCCGCCGAAGCCCTTTTCAACGAGCAGCGCAAGCCGTTCGGCGCCTTCACCCTTAGCTCCGAAACCCATCACGCGGTCACCATTCCCGACGCCGTGCGCCGCTGCCGCTGGATCGCCGTCGACATCAACGCCTCGGCTTTCGGCCTGTTCTTCGTCAGCCCCTCGCCCGAACGGGCGCGGCTCGTTCCTTGCCTTGATTCCGACTATCCCGGGATTGCCGTGGCGACGAAGTTCATTTCAGGCGCCAATGGCGAGGAGATCGTGCGTCACACGCGCATCTCGACCGAACCGCGCTGGTGGACGGATGACG
>NZ_RZPI01000176.1:0-8760 GCF_003998715.1 Mesorhizobium sp. M7A.F.Ca.CA.002.15.2.1 | reverse complement strand
GTCGTAGTGCCGCTTGTGCTGGTCTCGCCGTCGTCCGCCGACGAACTGGAGCCGCCGGGGTCGTCGCCAGTCCCTTTGTGCGAGCCGCCCTGGTTGCCGCCGGCGTCATGACCTCCACCGCCCCCATGGTCACCAGAACCATGGCCGCCGTTGCCATGCCCTCCGCCTTGCTGACCACCGGTTGCAGCTCCTGCGCAAACTACCGCGATCGAGCAAGCTAAGACGAAATACGCACAGGTGAATCCACGCGATTGACGCACGACGACCTCCATGGATGCGTCGGTCCAACCGTCTTTCCGCGGCGTGCAGTCAGAACGGCGCGAACCGCCGCTGCCCCCGAGGCAACCTCGCGATTGCCGCGCCCCCGAAAGAACTAGGGGATCAATCCGGTCTATCAAGGATACCTGGCCGGCAAGCACCGATGAGAGGGCGCTTGGCTGGCGAGTGCCGTATCATTCATGTCGAGGCCGACCGTCTGGATGACGCCGCAGACGCCTTCATGACCCAATGACCGGAGTCCGAGGAGTGGCCTGGCCGAGGCCCCGGCGAATGCAGAGATCAGCGAATACGCTTACCGCGCCCAGGTCAGCGCACCTCCTCCGAGCCATCGGCGACACCCAGGCGATGTCGGTGGGATGGCCTCCAAAAGGCCCCCGGAGGCACGAAAAAGCTTCGCTTGAGCACTCGCCGCGATGGCGCGGCCAGACGGATCACCCCGCTTCAGCCGACCCGCACGACAAAATGCTTCGTCACCGGCTCGATGATCTTCCAGGTTCCCTTGAAATCCGCTTCCACGACGAAGGCATCGCCGGGGCCGACCTCGACCGGCGTGCCGCCGTCCGGCGTGATGATGATGCGGCCGGCGATCATGTGCACGAACTCATAGTCGGTATAGGTGGCGTGATAGGTGCCGGGTGTCGCCCGCCAGGTGCCCGACAACACCTTGCCGTCCTCGGTCGTGTGCTGGACGGCGGTTTGCATGGTCGGCCTGCCCTCGACGACGATCCAGCCAGCCAGATCGCCTGCGTCCGCGTGTTCGACGGTGCCGAATTTGAGGATTGTCTCGCGTGTCATGTGCTGAACTCCGTTTGGGGATTGCGTGGCGCTGTTTGCCTGGCCGGTCAGATAACCGATGCACCTGCCGCGAGCAATGCCGCCGCCATACGGCCGGCACCTTGGCTGACGGTGCATCAAACAAAAACCCGCCTGTGCGGCGGGTCACTGGCGCAAATCAGCACCATAGGCAAAAATGTACCATAGCTGAGGTCACCGAGTCAAGAAAAAATTCCTATCGCGAAAAAGCTGGCGGCGCAAAAGCTGCCAGCACTGGCTGCCATAAGGCCGTTTGTTGATTTGAAGTCAGAGCCCTGCCATGCGGCGCACGCCGCGCCCTCTCGACGGGCGGGTCAGGGTTTGTGGCGCGCCGAAACGAGTTCCGCCTTGCGCCTTGCCGTCTCCAGCCCGAGCCCGATGAAGGCGCGCGCGTGCTTGGCCAGCGCCATGTTGTCCGTCCACAGATTGCGCCAGATGGCGGTCTTCTTCGACAGGTGCTCATCGACGATTTCCGAAGAGAAGGATTCGAAGCTGAGATCGTCGCTGTAGCCGATCGCCGTCAGCGCATCGAAGATCGCGGCGAAATCGATATTGCCGGTGCCGAGGAAGCCGCGATGGCTTTCGCCGATATGGACATAGCCGATCTTGTCCGCGGCTTGATGGATGGCCAGCCCGACATCGGCCTCCTCGATGTTCATGTGGAACGTGTCGAGATGCAGGAAGATGTTGTCCGAGCCAGTGTCCTCGATGAAGGCCAGTCCTTGCGCGGCGGTGTTGAGCAGATTGCTTTCGAAGCGGTTGACGATCTCGAGGTTGAGCGTGACGCCGGCCGCCTTGGCTGTTTCGGCAACCTTGGCCAGCGTGCCGGCACTGCGCTGCCATTGATCGCGCGTCGGCGCCTCGACCTGCAATCCGTGGCTGGTCGAGAGAATGCCGGCGACCTTCCGGCCGCCGAGGTCACGCGTCAGCGCGATGGTATCGTTGAGGATTTCGACGCCGCGCGCGGCAATCGCCCTGTCGGCGCTCGAAATATCGCCGTCAACAGGCAATCCGATGCTGATCGCCACGCCGAGGCCAAGATCGGCGATGCGCCTGGCGAGCCCGCCGATGTCGACATCGGCGGGGTCGAGATAGGAGAATTCGATGAGATCGAAGCCGGCCTCCCTGGTGTTGGCCAGCGTGCGCTCCAGATCGGCCTGAGCCGAGCTCGCCGACCAGACGAAAGAATGGATTCCAATACGCGACATCATCGTCTCCGGTGCTGACAAGGTGCGGCCGGGTCATCCCGGCCGCACCGGTCTTGGAAGAATTTAGCGGGCTGCGGTCCAGCCCTTGTAGTCCTTCAGGTTCTCGGCCGTGATCAGCTTCGGGTCGAGCAGAACGGTCGGCTCCGCCGGCTTCTTGCCGGCCAGCAGCTCGGCCGCCATCGTCAGTGACTGGCCGGCCATCACATAGGGATCCTGCGAGGCCGAGGCCTTGATCATCGAGGTGCCGGAAGAGAGTTCCTTCTCGATATCGGGCGCGCCGTCGACGGCGGTGAAGATGAACTCCGAACGGTTGAGCTGCTTGGCAGCGAGCTGGGCGCCGATCGCCGTCGGGTCATTGATGGCAAACACCGCATCGATCTTGTCGAAGCGGGTGAGCAGCGACTGGAACACCTTCAGGCCGCCGTCGCGCGAGCCTTCGGCATTCTGGTCGTCGGAGAGGATCTTGATGTCGGGATGCTGCGAAAGCACGTTCTTGCAGCCCTTCACCCGCTCCAGGATCGACGACGATGCCGGTCCGTTGAGGATGACGTAGTCGCCCTTGCCGCCGGTGTGGTCGACCAGGTACTGGCAGGCCTCTTCGCCGGCCTTGACGTTGTTGGTCATCACGGTGACGTCGGCGCCCGGCGCCGAAACGTCGAAGGCGGCAACGACGATACCTGCGGCCTGTGCCTTCTTCACCGCCGGCGCGATCGCCTTGGCGTCGACGGCATTGAGCATGATCACGTCGACACCGGCGGCGATGAACGAATCGACCTGCGAGACCTGCTTGTTCAGGTCATAATCGGCCGATACCGAGGTCACCTCGACCTTCGGGTTGATCTTCTTGGCCGCGTCCTCGATGCCCTTGATGGTGGCGACGAAGAAGGGATTGCCGAGCAGGCCGACCGAGATACCGACCTTGTTGAGGTCCTTGGCCGAAGCAGGCGCGATGGCGAGCGACGCGAGTGCGACGCCGCAGAGCAGTTTGGCGATGGTCTTCATTGCTTTCCTCCGATTGCCCCGCGCCTCTCACGGTGCGTTACACAAACCGGTCGTTGACGCCGGCGACTAAGGTCAATCACGTTCTTGCTCCTGCCTGGAGCCTGTAGCGGTCGAGGGCGACCGCCACGATGATGACCAATCCCTTGATGATGTACTGCCAGATGTCCGAGACACCGGCCAAGATGAGCCCGTTGGAGAGCACCGCGATGATCAGGCCGCCGATCAGCGTTCCCCAGATCGAGCCGACGCCGCCGACGAAGCTGGTGCCGCCGAGAATGACCGCGGCAATGGCGTCGAGTTCGTAGGACTGGCCCAGCTGCAAGCCGTTGGCGGCGTAGAGCCGGGCCGCCGACATGGCGCCGCCGAGGCCGGCCAGCAGGCCGGAAACGCCATAGACGAAGAGCAGCACCAGCGGCACCTTGATACCGGTCAGCCGCGCCGCTTCGGCATTGCCGCCGACGGCGTAGATCCAGGTGCCGAGCACGGTGCGCTTGAGCACCAGCCAGGACAGCACCACCACCGACAGTGCGATGATGACCAGCCACGGGATGCCGAACAGCGAACCGTTGCCGATGAAATCGAACGGCAGGTCCGAATTGAACACCGTGGTGTCCTGGCCGAGCAGGCGGGCGACACCGCGCACCGCGGTCAGCGAACCCAGCGTGACGATGAAGGGCGGCAGCTTGATGTAGGCGATGAGCAGCCCGTTGATGAGGCCGAAGCCGAGGCCGACCAGAATGGCCGCCGGCACGCCGAGCAAACCCCAGTCCGGCACCAGCGATACGATCACCGCCACCATCGCCGATGCGGCGAGGATGGCGCCGACGGACAGGTCGATGCCGCCGGTGAGGATGACGAAGGTCATGCCGGCCGCCAGCACGATGTTGATCGACGACTGCTGGGTGACGATCAACAGGTTGGTCTCGGTCAGGAAGCGCGGGTTCAGGAACTGGAAGCCGGCCGCCAGCAGGATCAGCACCGGCAGCATGCCAAGGGCAGCGAAAGCCGTGCGCAACCGTCGGCTCGTGCCGGTGGCCTGGCCGCCTGCGCTGATCTCGGTCGCCTTGTCGGTCATTGCTGAGCCGCTCCCGTTGCAAGTTCCATGATTTCCTCCTGGCTTAGCGGTTCGCCTTGCGATGCCGTCACCTCGCCCGATATCTTTCCGTCGCGCATCACCAGCACGCGATCGGCGACGCCGATCACCTCGGGCAGTTCGCTGGAGATCATCAGGATGGCGATGCCCTGCTTGGCGAGATTGTCGATCAGCCGGTAGATTTCCGATTTCGCTCCGACATCGACGCCGCGGGTCGGCTCGTCGAGGATGACGACCTTCGGCTCGGTCTCGAGCAGGCGGGCGAGCAGCACCTTCTGCTGGTTGCCGCCCGACAGCGAGCCGGCATTGGCCTGCACCGAACTGGTGCGGATGGAGAGATCGGCAACGGCCTTGGAAGCACGCCTTTCGGCGGCCGCGAAGTCGCGCAAGCCGCCGGCGCGCGAATCCCGCGCCAGCACGCCCATGCTGATATTGTCGGAGATCGACATGTCGAGGAACAGGCCGAGTTCCTTGCGGTCCTCGGTCAGATAGGCGATGCCGGCATCGAGCGCCTCGCGCGGCGAGCCGATGGTTACAGG
Organism: Mesorhizobium sp. M7A.F.Ca.CA.002.15.2.1; assembly: GCF_003998715.1. NCBI lineage: Bacteria > Pseudomonadati > Pseudomonadota > Alphaproteobacteria > Hyphomicrobiales > Phyllobacteriaceae > Mesorhizobium > Mesorhizobium sp. M7A.F.Ca.CA.002.15.2.1. The sequence continues at coordinate 3,826 of NZ_RZPI01000176.1, read as the reverse complement.
TTTGCCGTCGAGTTCCAGCGTGCCTGAAATGTGCCTGTCGGCGCCGAAGATCAGCCGCGCAAGCTCTGTGCGGCCGGAACCGACCAGACCCGCCAGCGCCAGCACCTCGCCCTTGTGCAGGTCGAACGAACAGTTTTTCAGGAGACGGCCGTCGGACATGGCGCGCACCGAGAGCGCCACCGCGCGCTTTTCATCCGGCGGCCGATGATCCTTCTTGTAGAAAGCCGACAAATCGCGGCCGACCATCATCGAGACGAGGCGCGAGGCACTGAGGTCGGCACGCTCGAGCGTGCCGACATAACCGCTGTCGCGCAGCACGCTGACGCGGTCGGCAAGCTGGTAGACCTCTTCCATGCGGTGGCTGATGTAGATGATGGCGATGCCTTGCGATTTCAGCGTCGCGATGACCTCGAACAGCCGGTCGGTCTCGCGCGAGGTCAGCGACGTGGTCGGCTCGTCCATGACGATGATGCGCGCATTGGTCGATAGCGCGCGGGCGATCTCGACCAGCTGGCGCTCGCCGAGCGACAGGCTGGAGACCATGTCGCGGGCCGAAAAGGAAACGCCGAGCCGCTTGATGATCTCGCTGGCGCGCCGGGTGCACTGGTCGCGATCGACGATGCCGAAGCGTCGCGGCTCGTTGCCGAGGAAGATGTTCTGCGCCACCGTCAGATTGGGCGCCAGCGACAGCTCCTGATAGATCACCGCGACGCCGCTGGCGCGCGCCTTGATCGGATCGCCGGTCGCAGCCGGCATGCCGTCGATCAGGATCTCGCCGCCGGCATCCGGCCGATAGGCGCCTGAAAGCACTTTCATCAATGTCGACTTGCCGGCGCCGTTCTCGCCCATCAGGGCGTGCAGCTCCCCGGCATGGACGCTGAGCGAGACATCGTGCAAGGCACGGATCGCGCCGAACGTCTTGGAGATGTGGCGCATCTCCAGCACCGGCTGGCGCGCCGTCTCAGCCTGGGCAATCGCACTCATCGCGCGCCTCCCACTGCCGCACCGGCGACGCTCTGGTCCATCGTGGCGTCACGCCAGTTGCTGCGATAGCCTGCCAACCCGGTGAAACGCGACGCGTGCACCGGCTCTGGAACTTCGGCGGCGAATTCGCGCCCGACGCTCTCGAAGGCGAGCGCCGCTGCACCCGTGGCGCTGCCCTCCAGCGTGGCGCCCTGCAGGAAAGCCTGGCCGGGACGCAACTGCGCCAGCAGTCCGGCCAACACACCGCCTGTGTTCAGCCCGCCATCGACGATCACCGTGTTGTTCGAATGGATGAGGTCGAGCGACAGATCGACCATCAGCGCGACGTAGAGCAGCGCGGTGGCCGCGCGTTCCCCGGCATCGGGCATGCGCCCCACCAGCCGGCCGGACTGACTGGGCATCGGCCCGCCTGGCGCGAAGCTCGGCAGCGCCATGATGCCGGCATCGATCACCCGCTGCACCACCGGACCGGCGATCTCGCCTTGCCAGCCGCCGCTGATGGTTGCGAATTCGCGTCCGCCCATGAAGCGAATGGTCGGCACCGGGCCGCCGCCGACATCGACATTGACCAGCATGTCGCGATCCCGGTCGAGCGTGTCGAGCGGGCAATCCGGATTGAGCACGACGACCCAGGTGCCGGTCGAAACGACGGTGACCGGGCCAAGCTCCTGCCGGCGATAGGCATAGAGCGCCGCATTCGAATCATGGACGCCGTTGTGGATGGCGATCGGTCGCGCCGCAGCGCCGAGGCGGTGCTCGCCGATAACGGTGCCGGCGCGCTCGAAGCCAGGCATCCGGTCACGCCAGCCCTGCGCGTCGACCAGCGAGGAAAAGTCCTGGCTCCGCGGCGCCCACAGATGCGAATGGCAGCCGAGATAGGACACTTCCGAGACCGCCCGCCCGCCAAGGCGCCAGCTCCAGTATTGCGGATAGCCGAGGATCGATTTCGACGTAGCGAACGCGTCGGGATCGACCTCCTGCAGCCACAGCATGTGGCGGCCGTAGTTGAAGCCGAGCGGCAGCCGCGGCGAAAAGGTCTCCGAAAAGTCCGGAATGCGGCGATCGATCCGCGCGGCAATCTCGGCCGGCGGCTCTTGCTCGTAGTCGAGGATCGGATGCGTCAGCGCCGCTTCGTCGACCAAGGCAAAGGTGCAGCCATGGCCCGACACCATGACCCCTTCCACTCCATGACCGTCGACCGTATCGGCAACGGCGCTGAGCGCCCAATGGTGGAGCGCCGCCTCGTCGAGCACGCTGAAGCCGCCTTGGCGCATCCATTTCGGCTGTGTCCGGCGCTCGTCGATGATCCGCCCGTCCTGGCCGAAGACGAACAGCTTCGAATTGGTCTTGCCGAAATCGAGGACAGCCACCTTCACTGGATGGCTCCCGAGGCTATCCGCACCATGACGCCGGCGTCCTCCAGCATGCGCGCATCGGCGTCGGAGAGACCGTCGTCGGTGACCAGCGTGCCGATGCGGGAAAGCGGCAGCGCGACATTGCGCGCGTGGATCGACAGTTTGCGGCTGTCGGCCAGCACCACGATCTGGTCGGCGCAAAGGCTGAGATCGACGATCGAGCGTACCAGCAGCGGGTGCGATTCCATCACGCCTTCCTGGCCAAGGCCTTGCGCGCCGAGAAAGAACTTGGAGGCATAGAAGGGCACGGCCTGGCTGAGCGAATGGATGATGCCGGGTTCGCGATGCAGATCACCGCCCGCAACCGTCAGGCTGCAATGGCCGTGGTCGCTGAGATAGGCCGCCAGCGGCATCGAGTTGGTGTAGAGGCGGATGTTGCGCTCGGCGAGCTTGACGCCCAGATGGAAGCAGGTCGAGCCGCCATGCACGATGACGGCGTCGCCGTCGCGCACCATGGTCGCCGCGAGAGCGGCGATCTGCCGCTTGGCCTCGACCGCAAGGTCGCGGTTCTCGTCGTAGGGCCTGGCGTAGGCAACACCGGCCTGGGAAGCGCCGTCGAGCGCCGAGATGCCGCCATAGACCTTCCGCGCTTCGCCGGCCTCGTCGATCCTGTCGATATCGCGCCTGACCGTCGCGGCTGAAACGCCAAGCCGCTCCTGCAACTCGCGCACCGAAGCGAACGGACGATCCCGCAACAGTTCGACGATCTGACGCTGACGGCCGGAGTCGCTCAATTCTTTCCTCCCGGATGCCATTTTCCATGGCAATTGGCGTAACTTACTCAACATTAGTCGGATTGCAAGCGTGTTTGATGACAGTAGATCACTATTGACGTAGATCACTCGTTTCTGCGATATCAGCGCCAATTCGATCCCGGCAACGGGATTTCGCGCAGGACACGGCCGAGCCGTTGGAGGAAAAGCGCCATGGCGACCGAAGCTGACGCGCAGGAACTGGCGGCCTTGCGGGCGCTTTCGGCCAGCATAGGGCGGAGCCCGCATCTCACCCAGGCGGCAGGCGGCAACACCTCGCTGAAAGCCGGCGACACGCTGTGGATCAAGGCCTCCGGCACCTGGCTGAAAGACGCGCTCGTCGATGACATCATGGTGCCGGTGGCGATGGCGCCGCTGCTGAAAGCCGTCGAACAGCGCGATCGCGCCGCCGACCAGCCGCAGGGTTTCACCATTGCAGCGCTCAACCCGCGCGGCCTGCGGCCATCGATCGAGACCACGGTGCACGCTTTGATGCCGCAGCGCGTCGTTCTGCATGTCCATTGCGTCGACACCATCTCGCTTGCCGTGCAGGCCGATGGCGAGGCCGAGGTCGCCAAGCGGCTCGATGGCATCGAATGGGCCTATGTGCCCTATTTCCGGCCCGGCCTGCCGCTTGCACGCGGCATTGCCGAAAAACTGCGGCCTGGTGTCGAC
>NZ_RZPI01000175.1:0-8765 GCF_003998715.1 Mesorhizobium sp. M7A.F.Ca.CA.002.15.2.1 | reverse complement strand
CATCGTGCCGCCGAACTGCCTGTCTGGCTGCACAGATACAATTGGCATCGTCCACATGGCAGCCTAAAGTCAAAAACGCCTATCAGTCGCCTCGCCCTGATCGAGGACAACCTGTTGAAGCTCCACACCTAGGTCACTATCGGGGGGCCTTAAACCTGAACAGCTCCATCGTCGCGGCTGCTGCGGAAGCAGGAGCTATCACTGGGACCCGTACTGGTGCTTGTCAGCCGCTGAGCCGCTACTTCGTCTTAGGAAGAGCATTGTCCTTGCCAAAAGCCGGCCAGTATTTCGAGATTGCCAGTGTGGCGCCGGCTGAAGAGAAATGACCATAGTCGAAATATAAAAACTCTCCTCTATCGAAATAGGCGCAGCGTCCTGCGCTGCACAGGAATTTCAGCGGATCGATGAATGTGGCGCCTTTGGTAAATGAGCGCACACGTTCGTTGACGTCGGGGTCCATCGCGATCGGCCAGGACGTATCGTCCAGATTTTGGCGCTTGGCGAAGAACGCAATTTTCCGGACGTCAGTTGGGAACTGCGGAGACTGGCCGATGACAAACACGCGCACGCCCAGGGCACGAAGCGTAGCGATTGTTTGCTGAAGACCGTCGAAACCTCTGACCTCATAGTCACTCCATCTACCGCTGAGGATAACCGTCTTGATGTCCGCTTCCAAGATGACGTCCAAGGCCTTGCGATTGAACCGGACACAATCAAGACGATCGTACGGGTAGTAATAGAGTATCGGCGCGCAGCTGGCGTACGTATATTCAACGATGTTCGCCTGCAATCGATTTATGTTAGCACCCAAGCCGGAAACATAGTGCGCGGCGAAGGAGTCGCCCCACAAAAAAACCGTTGTTGGAAAACCGCTGGTGCGCGTGCAATCCTCCATATTCCAGCTTTCGATCCGGCTGGTGCCCTCGTTGAAACAGATGCCATTCCTCCAGTCCCCGACGGAAATGCGCCGCTGGACATAGTCCGGAAACCGTTGCGGAAAGCCGTTGCCGAGCGCCCCCGCCGCTCCGCCGGCACAAAGGACAACGATCGCGAGCGCTGAAAAGGCGAAGATAGGCCCCGGGGAGGTGAAGGCCCTCTTCTGTCGAAACGGCTGCTCTACAAACTTCCAGGAGAATGCAGCCAATGCGAGGCTTGCCACCAACATCGCACCGGTCATCAACGGATCGAGTTTTTGGAACGAAAGATAGTGCGCGAACGCATTGAGAGGCCAGTGAACAAGATACAACGAATACGAGATGAGCCCAATCCAGACCAGCGGCCTGACTTCGAGCATGCGGGTGGCGACCGTCGAGGGGGTATTTTGGCCAACATAGATCAGAAGGGCCGTTCCGATGCATGGATACAAGGCGTTGTAGCCTGGGAACGGATCACTCGCCGAAATCGCGAAGAACCCGATGGCGAGAAGGCCAAATCCGGCCACCCCCACCGACTCCATCAGGAGTCGGTTGCCCAGCGGCGAGGGGCATTTGAGCATGAGCAGGGCGCCCAACATGAGTTCCCAGATTCGGGTCGGCAGCAGATAGAATCCGGCGGTGGGTGCCAGCGATGTCGCCATCACCGCCACTACGAAGCTGCAGAGAATTATCGGAAGAAGTGTCGTCAGCCAGCGCTTCCCGATGTAGCGATAGATTAGGAACATCAGGATTGGTGCGAAGATGTAGTACTGCTCCGCTACGGAAAGCGGCCAAGTGTGCAACAGTGGTAGAAGCGCGGCATCGATAGAGAAGTAACTTGACGTTTTCCAGAAGAAAACGTTCGACCAGAAGGTCGAGGTAGCTATGATGCTAAGACTGAATCCGCGCAGATCCGGTGGCAGAAGAATGAACAATGCCGCAATGCAGGTGAGAAGCATCACAAAGACGAGCGCCGGCAGAATGCGCCGGGCACGGCGCCAGTAGAAGTTGACGATGGAAAATTGGCCGCGTTCAAGGTCATCCAGGAGGCTTCCGCTGGTTAGGTAGCCGGAGATGACGAAGAAGATATCGACCCCGCTAAAGCCACCCGGGATCGCCGAAATTCCGAAATGAAAGAGTACGACCGGAAGTACAGCAACGGCCCTAAGGCCCTCGATATAGCGCCTATATTGCATCCAGCGGTTCCTTTTATTTTAGATCAGGACGCGATTGGAAGCTTTCAATCTCCGGTAGGAGTGCTGCCGAGATAAGGGCGGTATCAGCCACCTTTATCCGTCCCGAATGTTCTGTAAGTTGCAACTGGTACAGAAGCACGATCGCCATCGCCGGCCTTGACGGCCTGATTGTCGAGCAGATCGCGCGGATCGTTGACCATCACGGCCAGGTTATGTCCTGTCGAACAACCAAGCGGCTGTTTGAAGGATTCTTCATTGGGTAAGGCACCATATGAGGGACAGACCGGCGGACGGGCGTGATAGACAATCGCCTCAATTCGCACTGAGCCGGCGTCGTGTTGATCGCGCAATTGAATGTTGTCTTCTTCGATTGCCAACTGCCTGGCCTGATGGGCTACCCCTGCGCTGAGCTGGGGCGAACCGCTGATGAGGAGGTGGATGGCATCGAACCGGCCGCGACTGGCCTTGTCTAGGAAAACACGCAAACGCTGCCGTTCGGAAGCGCGCAGGCTTTGCAACGTCAGGACGGTGGTCTCCTCTCGGACAAGCATTGGTGCCGATGGTTCGACATCAACTGGCGTAGTGCTTGTGCAGCCACTTACGCTTGGTGCCAGAGCGACAAAGAGGATTATAAAACGCAACATCTTTGGATGACACTATTCGATGATGAAGCCGAGACCGCCCTGGGCGCTTGGCGCGCCCGCACGGATAGCAGCGCGGTCTCGCGGGGGACTTGTCACGGAATTCGTCGGAGCGCCCCCTCCGTTCAAAGCCGGTGCCGCCCGCTCGGTCGGTGCGCTCATCTGGTTTGGGTTGGAGCCTGGTCTTACAATGTAAGGCGTAACTAGAATGACCAGTTCTGACTCCTCTTTTTGAAACGAGGTCGAGCGAAAAAGCGGTCCCAGGATCGCCAGTTCTCCGAGCCAGGGAAAGGCCCTGACATCATTGTTGACGTTCCGCCTGATTAGACCGCCGATTGCGAAGCTCTGGCCGCTGGCGAGTTCGACGACCGTATCGGCTCGGCGCGTGGAAACTGCCGGCACGGAAATTCCGTTGATTTGCACGGCACCTTGCGTCGACAGTTCACTGACTTCGGGCGTTACGTGAATGTTGATTTGATTGTTGCTGAGAACTGTCGGCACAAATTCCAGACTGACGCCGAAGTGACGGAATTCAACCGATACCTGCCTGTTTTCCTGCAGGACAGGAATGGGAAATTCGCCGCCCGCGAGAAAGCTGGCCTTTTCACCCGACATAGCGGTGAGGTTCGGCTCAGCCAGGACGGAAGCTATATGCTCCTTGGCGAGCGCGTCGAGAACCGCGCTGACGTTGACGGCACCGTTGTCGAATCCGATTTCTGCTGTACCGCCACCCTGGGTTGAACCAGACCCAGCGCTTGCAGCGCTTCCGCTTAGAACGCCCACTTTGAAATTGCCGATTTGACCGAAGGCGGACAAGTTGACGCCGAGTGACTTCATGGCGCTGCGTGAGACTTCGGCTACGCGCACGCTGAGGTTAACTTGCAGGGATCCAGCGACCTTGATGTTGTTGACGACTTGCGCTCCGTCGCCCAGATATTGCTCAGTGACTCTTTTTGCGGTGTCGGCGACCTCTGCGTCGGGCGCCGTCCCGCTAAGGATTGCGCCGCGCGGCGTATAGTTGACGCGGATGGGATAGTCGCCGACCTGCTCCCGCAACATGGCGCGTAAATCCCCGATCGGTTGCGTGACAACGATACGCAATTCGGCGAGAGGCTCGCCATTGCCATCCAAGGCGAATAGGCTGGTCCGCCCCGATTTCTTGCCAAAGACGAAGATTGTTTTGCTCGATGGCGCCTGAAAATCCGCGATCGTGGGGTCAGCAACAAAGATGGTCGTGGCTGGCCCGGGCAGATGAACGGTCTCCCCGAGCGAAGAGGAAAGGGTCAGCGTGGCGTTGATGCTATTCGAAGCCGCATGCGGCGGGCCTTTGTCCTGCTTGTTTTGCGCCGCGACACCAAGTGGGAAAGTCACAATAAGCGCGCAGAGGAGATGGCCCAGGTAACGGGGCACTGCAGGTCTTGTAACCTTGTTGGCGATCGCCCGCCAATTGAGCGCAGCGCAAGGATGTTGAAGGATCAGCAAAATAGATCTTCTTTCGATTCGACAAACTATGCGGACGAGGCGTCAGTCAATTCTAGGATGTAACCAATGCCTCGGATGGTCTTGATCCGTGGCGTTGCACCTGATCTGGTCAGATGTCCCCGTAAACGATAAATTCCGACTTCAAGCGCGTTGGCAGACACGTCGTCGTTGAATGAATAGAGGTGATCTTCCAATTGCGCACGGGGCACGATGCGGCCTGCCCGGTTAAGCAGGTGCTCTAGAACACAGAGTTCGCGACGTGCGATCATCATTGGGTGCCCATCAACGAAAACCTGGCGGGCGACCGGATCAAAGTCGAGATTGCCAAATACGAGCCTCAGGTCGGTCATCTGTGTCGCCCGGCGCAGAATGGCTCTCATTCTGGCAATAAGCTCATCGGTAGAGATGGGTTTGAGCAGAAAGTCGTCCGCACCACCGTTGAAGATCGCAATTCGCTTATCGAGATCGTTAAGGCTGCTCATAATGACGGCAGGAACTGAATGCCCGTGGGTCCTCAACTGCCTCAGCCAACCCAAGCCATCGCCATCTGGCAGAGCCAATTCCAGCAGGAGAATTTCATAGCTGGCGCAAGAAAATGCACTCGAAGCCAGTTCCAGAGTACCAACGACATCAACGACGAAGCCGCCATCCCCGAGCGCAAGTCGCATGGCGCGCGCAAGATCCGCATGATGATCCACGAGCAGCGTTCGCATTTCATCTCCTCTCGAAGAGGGACGGCCCATCGAACGCGTCACCGGCGGCCATCTGATCGGAGCACACGGCGCGCAACTCGTCGCAGCTCTCGGAACTGGTCCGAGTCGGAGGGACATGCAAGTCGCTCGGTGGCAATAGGCGCGGGTGAGGACCAACTGACGGGCTCAAATACGCCGGTCGGCGAACCCACGAGGCCAGCAACCCGCGTGCGATTTCTCGTTGCATCATCTCTCCTACGTGCAGCCCCTGCGCTCGCAAGGCAGCGTCGCGGCTCAGAGCCCGATTCCCACAGAGGGTAGGGTTAGCTTTCGAGAAACTGATTGAACAAATCGATTATTTGGATCGAATGCATCCACGGTATGGATGCAGCGCACCATCTTCAACGACTGCGGCGTCCTGATGCACTGTTGTGTCTGTCGTGCTCTGCTTTTTTCGCTGTCCTTCAAGGCTGGCGAGCCTGGTGGAACCTGCGCGTCATTGGCTTGGTAGCTTGAATGCTCAACAACGGAGCGCCCTGCGCAAAGCCGCTCTCATTTCCAAAAAGCCTTGCAATCTGGTTGGAGCACTTCGCGCTCGACACCAAAATAGGCGAGGAAAACTGACGTCTGACAGGGATGTACATGCAACAGCCGATTTGCGGCACCAGCAAACGACCGCGTTCAGGCTGAAGATCGACGACCAACGGCTCCTCGATTTCCGCACTTTTACAAGCTCTTCCTGTGCGGGCGGATGCCGGCAAACAGCAGCACAGGGTCAGCGAAACCGGGAGCGGGCCTGCTTGATCGCCATGATCACATTGCCGCTGTCGCGCGTGCGGAGCGGAATGCAATCGGTCCAGCCGGCGGCAATCCGGTCAGCACCATCGTCTGCACGAAGCTCCCTGACGAAGACGTGCCCGAATGCGCTCAACAAAGCCGGGCGGCGGATCTTTCCAATCGCCGAAGGTGCGGGCTGGCACCGAGCGGCGAACTGCGAACTCATTCCTGCCCGGCGGCGCTGGCCGCCGCGAGCGTCGATGCGGACCCAGCCGCTCCGAATCCTCCCACAACACGATGAGCGCGTCGCGGACATCGCTGCCGTAACAGCGGCTGCGGCTCTTGCCCGCAGACGGCCTCTGCTCACGACGGTTCATAAGACGGATCGCGCGCTTGCGAATAATAGCCGGTTGCCGCCTCGAACTCATCCAGAATGCGCCGCTTGTCAACGCCGCAATAAAGCTCCACGATCGCCGCTTCACCGTGTCGCCATGCTGAGCCGCGCCATCCTTCCCCCGAACCGGAATGGCACGACCTGTCCATCCCCTTTGGAACAGGACACTATTGGTAACATTTTGCTTGAGGCAATGCGGCTCGTTGCCTTCCTTTTCGCTGACCGGAAGGGTACCGGAAGTCGTCTATCGCATCTTACCCGCTGAAAGCGGCAACACCTCGACCTCAATCGCAGATCATAGGAAATAGACGATCGCGTCGGGGCCTCAGCATCGGTTCACCGGGTTTCCGTCATCGACTGAAGCGAATTGCCCCATCGACCGTCACCGGGTGGGCCGCGATACGTCGCCGTATATGATTAGCGAGCGCACGTAGCGGAGCCATAGCTCTCCACCCAGCCATGTTCCCCTAGTTGGAAAATGTCCGGCGGACCAGAGGTGCTGTCGTCAGCTTTTCCTGAATAGCGGCCAAGGCAATCCCTACCAGTCCATCACCACCTTGCCGGAACTGCCGCTCTTCATCGCATCGAAACCGATCTGAAAATCGTCGATGCCGATGCGGTGGGTGATCAGGCCGGAGACATCCAGCGGACCCTGCACAAGCGCGATCATCTTGTACCAGGTTTCGAACATCTCGCGGCCGTAGATGCCTTTGAGATGCAGCATCTTGAAGATGACCTTGTTCCAGTCGATCTCGAATCCGGTCGGGGCGATGCCCAGAATGGCGATCTTGCCGCCGTTGTTCATGGTGTCGATCATGTCGCGGAAGGCGGGGGCTGCGCCCGACATTTCGAGGCCGACATCAAAACCCTCGGTCATGCCGAGTGCCGGCATGACATCGCGCAGCTTTTCCTTGGACGCGTCGACGACATGCTGGACGCCGAGCTTTTTCGCCAGCGCCAGCCGCACCGGATTGATGTCGGTGATGACCACTTTTCGCGCGCCGACGCATTGGGCGACGAGCGCGCCCATGATGCCGATCGGCCCGGCGCCGGTGACCAGCACGTCCTCGCCGACCAGATCGAAGGACAATGCGGTGTGGACGGCATTGCCCAAGGGATCGAAGATCGCGGCAATCTCATCGGGCACATCGTCGGGGATCGGCACGACATTGTGCTGCGGGATCGCCAGATACTCGCCGAAGGCGCCTGGACGGTTGACGCCGACGCCGAGCGTGTTGCGGCACAGATGCCCTCGCCCGGCGCGACAGTTGCGGCAATGGCCGCAGACGATGTGGCCTTCGCCCGATACACGCTGGCCGACCTTGTATTCGGTGACCGCTGCGCCGAAATCGGCAACGGTGCCGACGAATTCATGGCCCGTCACCATCGGCACCGGCACCGTCTTCTGCGCCCACTGGTCCCAATTGTAGATGTGCACGTCGGTGCCGCAGATCGCCGTCTTCTTGATCTTGATCAGCACGTCGTTGGGGCCGATTTCCGGCACCGGCACCTCTTCCATCCAGATGCCCGGTTCGGCCTTGGCCTTCACAAGCGCCTTCATCATGTTCGACATCAGGATTTCCCTATTCCGTGATTGCGCTTCTGGCGAGATAGCCTGCACAACGGGAAGGTAGGCCACTAACTCGTTTGAACGTCCGGAATGGTCAGCCCCGCCTGCTCAGCCTCGCGGCGCAAATTCTGACGGGGCCTGGGGCCGATCTGCTGGATCACCAATCCGGCTGCCAGTGAGCCAAGGTCGCCGCAAGTCTGCAGGTCGCGGCCTTGCGTGTAGCCATGCAGGAAGCCGGCGGCATAGAGATCGCCGGCGCCCGTCGTGTCGACCAGTTCCTTGATGGCGGTCGCCTTGATCACCACGGTCTCGTCGCCGCGCACGATCACGGAGCCTTTTTCCGAGCGGGTCACGGCGGCGATCCGGCAATCCTTGCGGATCTGGGCCAGCGCCTCGTCGAACGAGGATGTCTGGTAGAGCGACTTGATCTCGTGGCTGTTGGCAAAGACGATGTCGACCGTGCCCGAGCGCACCAGGTCGAGGAATTCGTCGCGGTAGCGGTCGACGCAGAACGAATCCGACAGCGTCATCGACACTTCGCGGCCTGCTGCGTGCGCCAGCTTCGCCGTCTGGCGGATCGCTTCCTTGGCGCGCGGCGGGTCCCACAGATAGCCTTCGAAATAGGTGACCTTGGCGCCGGACGCCTTGTCGGCTTCGACATCCTCCGGCCCAAGCTCGACGCAGGCGCCGAGATAGGTGTTCATCGAGCGCTCGCCGTCGGGCGTGACGAAGATCATCGAGCGCGCCGTCGGCGGCTCACCCTTGAGCGGCGTGGTGCCGAAGGCGACGCCCTGCGCATGGATGTCGTGGGCGTAGATTTCGCCCAGCGCATCGTTGGAGACCTTGCCGAAGAAGGCCGCGCGGCCGCCAAAGCTGGCGACGCCGGCCGCCGTGTTGCCGGCGCTGCCGCCGGACGCTTCGATCGCCGGGCCCATGCGGCTGTAGAGCAGTTCGGCGCGTTGTGTGTCGATGAGGTTCATCGCGCCCTTGATGATGCCGTTGGTCTCGAGGAATTCCTCGTCGCACTGGGCGATGATGTCGACAATGGCATTGCCGATGCAAAGCACGTCATAATCCGGCATCAAAATCTCCGCCAAAA
>NZ_RZPI01000174.1:0-8798 GCF_003998715.1 Mesorhizobium sp. M7A.F.Ca.CA.002.15.2.1 | reverse complement strand
CCGTAGGCCGCGGCAATGGGAGCCGGGCAGACCAGCTGCCCGGCTTGTCGTCACGGGAGGATGCAACGACAGGACTCTCAGTTCTGAAACAGCGTTTCGCTACCCGTTGGCGGCGCGTTTGAGCGACAGGAACGGCAGCCCCACGACACGCGCCCTGACATCGGCCGCCACGCCATCCTTGTTCCACTTCAGCGTGAGCTCGGTGCCGGTCTCGGCGGCCTCACGCCGCAGATGGCCGAAGCCGATCATCCTGCCGGTCGAAGGTGACCAGGCGACGCTGCTGGCGTGCCCAACTTCCTTCCCGCCGCGAAAGGCTTTCAGCGGATACCACTGCACGCGCCGCAGATTTCCGGGCGCATTGCTCTCAAGCCCCTTGCCGTCGAGGGCTTGCGACCAGTCGATGTCGAGCCCGACGAGCTGGCGATGGTCACCCGTGTTCGACATGCGCTGCAGCGCCGCCTTGCCGATGAAATCGGCCTTGCGAAAGTCGACCAGCCGGCCCAGGCCGAGGTCGAAGGGCGACGCACGATACTTTCCAGCTGCCTGAATGCTGGCGCCGCCATGGTCTGGGCCGGCACTTGTATAGTCGTAGCCAACGATCAGCAGCCCGGCTTCGAGACGTGCTATGTCGAGCGCCCAGGCGCCGGCAGGAAGGATGCCAAAAGGCTTGCCTGCCGCCTCGACCGCGTCCCACACGGCGGCGCCGTCATCCGCCTTGACCCACAATTCATAGCCATGCTCGCCGGTAAAACCCTGGCGCAGGATCTCGACCCGTCTGCCGGCAATTGTGACGATGGCCAAGCGAGAGAACGGCAATTCCTGCACGGACTGGGTGACAGCCTCCAGCACTTCGCGGGAACGCGGTCCCTGCAAGGTGAGGATGCCGTAGCTATCGGATATGTCGGTGACACGGACGTCGAGGCCTTCGGCATGCTGCTTCCACCAGGAAAGGCCGGGATCGGCGGAAACGCGGAAGGTGGTTTCGTCCATGCGGAAAACCAGACCGTCGCCGACGACATGGCCGTTCTCGTCGCACCACGGTGCATAGTAGATCTGGCCGACCTGCAGCTTCTTGATGTCGCGCGGGATGAGCGCATCCATCATCCTCTCGGCATCCGGACCGGCAATGACATATTTCGACAGTGGTGACATGTCGCCCATGGCCACCCTGTTGCGGATAGCCGCCAGTTCCTCGACCATATCGGAGTAGCAATCGACGACCATGTTCCTGTCCCAGCGCATCCAGAGTGCGTTCTGGTTCAGTGGCGCCGTCCGTTCGACGAAGGGCGTGCCGCGAAAGGCGACATGGGCATCTGCCACCACGCTCAGGCCGGACGTGAATTTGATGTCGTTCATTCCAGGTCTCCTCCCAGTCGCAAGGCACTTTGCTGCGACATTCGACGACAACGGGTGAAGAACAGCGCACCTCGCGCCATGGAAACGAAACCATCCAAGCGCAGACCGCAGGGACGGCTTCCTGCGAGCAGCAACCCGCTCAGTCAGATGTCTCTTGCCTCATCCGTATCTTGGGTGAGACTTTCACTTCGCAGCGTTTTTCGGAATGCCCCCGGTTGCCGACGGCATACCCGCAGTTCAACCTGAATATTTGAAGCCGCCGTCGGATTGCTTTCGCTGTCAGCCTTCACCGGCAAATGCTCGCTTGCGGTCGACCAGGTAACGCCGTCTCACCGCACAAGCTCGGCCCGTTCAGCCGTAGCATCGAAGCCTGAATTGGCAGCTCGACGCGTGGGGGGAAAGGCGGTAGCGCGCTGGCGCTAGCAAATTTCTCACCCAGGAGTGCGGTGAGACGTCCGGCGATTTCGACTTCGATTCCGCGGATCCACGTGCAATCGAAACGCTGGCATTTCAACCAAGTCCAGCATCGCCTCCGCAGAATCGTCAGCCGGCCTGCTACGCTGCGAGGGAGCCCGCCGGTCCGTCGTAGATTATAGCAATATGTATATTAGCTATTCCTTGACAATCGATGTGGGCTCTGGTTTCCTGATTTTACGGGTATTTAACCAAGTTCGTTGCGTTTTTTACGGACGGTGTTCGCATGTCAACAGTGGTTGTCGCGGACCCGCGGGGGGTATATCTCGCCGGTCTGGAATGGGTGTTGCAGAAGGCTGGACACGATGTTGTCGCCCAGTGTCGCCGCCCTGTGGACGTTCTCGCTCATGTGGAGCGCCATCAGCCTGATATGGTCATCGTAGGCGTGGATCTCGCGGATCAGCAGACATCAGGTCTTTCCTCACGGCTGAAGGCCGGCAACAGCGCTCTCGGCATCATCTTCATCGTGCAGCCAACCGGCAGGCTCGATGTCAGGGAAATACAGACGCTCGACGTCGATGGCCTGTTTCTGGACGGCATCAGCCACCGCTTTCTCATCGAATGCGTGAATGCGGTGGCGGCGGGCAAGAAGTGGATCGACAACAAGATCGTCCAGCAGCTGCTGATGCCCGGCTCGCAGCCGCAGCCAATGTCCCGGCTGACCGGGCGGGAGACCGAAATCGCCGATCTCGTCTCGCGCGGGCTGCGCAACAAGACCATCGCGCAGCGGCTGCATTTATCCGAAGGCACGGTGAAGATGCACCTGCATCACGTCTACGAGAAGTTGCACCTAGGCGGCCGGGCGGAACTGGCCTGGATGACGCACGGCAAAGCCGCCGAGCGTCCGGGAATGGGCCGAACCGGCCTGCTCTGAACACTCTCCACTCGCACCGACATTGTACGCACGGCAACGGCCGCAGAGCCGTCTGGCGGCATCTGGCGCGTGCCTGCGCGACCTCCCCGCAGCGCCCGTCAACCTGACCTATCGAAGGATATATATCGTTCGATCAGGTGCGGACATTGACCGCAATACTATCGAAGCGGGAATGGACGCGCCCTCTGCGCCGGCGGCACAATGAAATTGGAGGGGCGCATTTCAGTATGCGACCGGCTGCACCGGGGTAGGTGCATTTCCGGCATTAGGGGCTGCATCCCTTTTCCAGAGAGAATTTTGAACCAAGGAGAATCTCCATGGCACTCGACATCTTGACCCAGGACATCGTCCTCGACGAGACCACCGGATTTACGGACGATGATATCAATCCGGCCATTCCGCCTTACGATACCAACCCCACGGTGCAATATCTCCTAAGTCTCGACGATCCGGGTGGGCTGACCTCGCCGGAGGTCGCCTTCCAGGCCAACTTCGTCGTGGCCTCGGCGAGTGCGGGAGAAACCATCACCTCGGTCGTTCTCTCCCAGAATCTCACCGGAACCCCGTTTTCCACCACCGTCGGCGTCAACAGCGGCATTCAGACGGTCGATGGCAATTATGTCTGGCTGTTCAAAGACGCAGACCCGCCCCATGCAAACGTCGTAATCGGTGTCATCGGCACCTCTGACCCGTCGGCCGCACCGGCCGCAACCGGCCCGCTCGCTTTCTCGTTTGGGCTGGTCAGCACCAGCGCCACCAATGCGGACCTGTACACGGTCGAGTATGTGCCGTTGCTCAATCCGGACGCGACCAATCCGGACGATCGTATCGGTTTGACCAACAAGGTGTTCGCGTCGGTCACCGGCACCTCCGTGGCTAGTTTTCTGGGCTCAGCCGCCGCGCCCGGCAACAATGATTTCTATCTGATCAATTCGGCCAATGACGCTTCCAAGCAGCTGCTGGTAATCGGTTTGAACGGTGGCAGTGCCAACGTCAGCGAACAGGGCTTCGGCATCAACAACCAGAGCATCAATCCGAACGAAACGCTGCAGGTCGATTTTGTCACCGGCGGTACCCTGAACGCAGGGAGTGCGTCGCAAATCCAGTACGGCAACCACATCGAGACCATCACGCAGGCCGGGTTCACGATCAGCCAGATCACACCTTCCACTCCGACTGCGCGTGTGGACGTCACCGTCAGCGCCTTCAACAATACGGGCAACGACCAAGGCACGAACTTCTTTGACGGCACCACGACCAGCCCCGTGGATATCACCGGCATCAAGTTGACGGGTACATCGGGGTTTGCGTCCGTCATCACTGTCGATGGCACCTATGCGACCGGCAGCGGCAACATCACCGTCACCGGGCTCAGCGGGACCGGAAACGCCGTCACCATCACCGGGCTCGACAACACCACCACCGTCGATATCACCACCGGCAGCCCAATGGATCGGCTGACGGTCAAAGGGGTCGATGCAAACGAGGGGTGCGACATCTCCGAGTTCCATTTCTCGGCGACGAGCACCAACGCCTATAGCGAAGAGGTCGGCTCCCACATCAACTTCAAGGATGATGGCCCGAGCATCTCGACCACCGGCGCCGAGCCGACGCTGACCGTCGACGAGTCGGTTCTTACCACCAACGACACGCAGAGCTTTGCCGCCAACTTCAGTTCGGGCTTCGGCGCCGACGGGGCCGGCACGCTGACCTACGCACTGGGCGTCGTGGCAGGCCCTTCGGGTCTGATCGACACGGCGACCGGCCAAGCGGTCGTCCTCTCGCTCAATGGCAGCGTCGTCGAAGGCCACACCATCGGCTCCAACGACCTCGTATTCACCGTCTCCGTCAGCGCCGCCGGCGCCGTCACCCTCGACCAGCTCCGGGCGGTGGTCCATGCCGACGCCAGCAACCCCGACGACAGCACCAGCCTGGCCGCCGACAATCTGGTCACGCTCACCGCGACCGTCACCGATAAGGATGGCGACCACCTGTCGGCCAGCCTCGACATCGGCCAGAACCTCAACTTCAAGGATGATGGCCCGAGCATCTCGACCACCGGCACCGAGCCGACGCTGACCGTCGACGAGTCCAACTTGGGTGCCAACAGTGCGGATTTCGCGACCGTTTTCACCCCAAACGCCGGCGCGGATAGTGACGCTATCAGCTATGCGCTCGGCATCAATCAGGTTACGAACGTTAGCGGCCTCACTGACACCTTGACCGGCCTGTCCGTCCTGCTTTTCGTCGAAGGCGGCGAGGTGGTCGGTCGTGCCGGTTCAGCCGCTGGCGATATTGTGTTCACGGTGAGCGTGGCTGTTGACGGGACCGTGACGCTCGATCAGGCACGTGCCGTCATACACTCGCCCGACACCGGACCGGATCAGCAAACATCGCTGGCAGCCGATGATCTCGTAACCTTGACGGCGATCATCACCGACGGTGACGGCGACCAGGCCTCGGACAGTGTCAACATCGGTACAAGCCTCGTCTTCAAGGATGATGCGCCGACGATCACAGTGCCGTTCGACGGTGACCAGAACGCCGGCAACGGTATCGGGACCCCCGAGACTCTGGCCAACACACTCAACGCGTCGGCCACCGGAGCCTTCGGGTACGACATCGGCGCGGATGCTCATCCGGCCGCGTTCTATGCGAGTGGTTCTGACTTTGTCGACCAGAATGGCGCGCTTGCCGGCGTCCAGATCGGGCTCACCGGCACGATCACCGGCGGCGGCGGTGGTAACATTCTCACCTCGGAGGTGACGCTGGCGTCGGAGAGCCTTACCTCCGCGACGTTCAACTTCACTTTCACCTACGACAAGGATCCGGCGGCTGGCACCCAGACCGGGACGGCGGGCGGCACCCTCGTCTTCGACAAGATTGCCGATACTTATACCATCCACCTGACCGACCCTCTCGAAGGCTTCAGCTTCGACGTTATCCACACCAGCCAACTCTTGTCCAAGGAGCCCCTCGGCAATACGGGCCACCCACAGATCGTGCTGGAAAAATTGCAGGCTGATGATCCGAATACGCCGGCTAACGAAAACTTCTACGTGCAGTTCACGGGCAACTTGATCAACAAAGCCAACCCGTTCAGCTTGACAGCCAATGGCGAGGGGTCATCCGGCGACGCCACCTTCACCCTAGGTGGTCACGAGATGGTGAGCAACGCCAATGAAAGCTGGGTATCCGCGACGCAGAGCACCAACGGTGTCGCCGGTGACACGATCCAGAAAGGCGAACTGCTCACATTGCGGTTCTTCGACAGCAACGTCGGTATCAACAGTCAGAACGAGGCTACCCAGCCGACAGCGACCGCCGGCACCATGGCCATCAAGTTCGATGGCATCGGCAACAGCGAGGATCTGATGCTGATCCTCAACCTGATCGACGACAAGGGCACGGCGTCGACGCTCGACGATGTCTCGATTACGAGGGCGATGTACGTGCAGAATGCCGACATCTTCAAGATGGGTCACGTCCCGGCCCCGTACAGCGGCGAGTTCACGCTCGACAACAATGACGGCCTCGTGATCATCGAGCAGAACGACTACAACGCGGCCGGCGAGCACTTCGTGTTGCAGGGTGTCCAGATCATGCAGTCGGGCAACGGCATCACCGGCAACAACACGGCAATCAACCTGAACCCGACGACCGGCGCCGGTGGCGGCAGCGATGCGACCACCAACCTGGTGAATTTCGACCCCACCGACAACGACGTGCTGAAGATCACGGACATCGGCTTCACCTCGACCTCGACCCAGACGCCGGATGCCCACCTCGACTTCGCCTTCAAAGTGGCGGACGCGGACGCGGACCAGACAGCGATGCAGCACATACTTGTCGACGTCGCCTGACACTGGCCAACGGGGGGCAGCCAATGCTGCCCCCAACCTTCCCGCACGAGATGTCATCCCGCACACCAGAGAAATAACGATGAAAACCAAACAACAGCCCCCTGCCCTGCAGGTGGTGATGAAAGAGGCCAGACGTGCCATCCGGCCGCTTGTCTGGTTCAGCGGCGGCATCAACGTGCTGATGCTGACCGGAGCGCTCTACATGCTCCAAGTCTACCACCGCGTGTTGTCCAGCCACAGCCTGGAGACGCTGGTGATGCTGTCGCTGATGGCGGCAGGGGCGCTCGCGGCAATGGCGGGGCTTGAGGTGGTGCGCGGGCGCCTGCTGGCTACCGTCGGATCGTGGATGAACGCGCGATTGGCACCGGTTCTCCTGACCGCATCGGTGGAATATGCCGCCTCGGCGCCAGGCCAAGCCAACGCCCGTCCGCTGCGCGACCTGGATCAAGTGCGCAACTTCTTCACCAGCCCCAGCATCTTCCCGATCCTCGACGCGCCTTGGGCACCGTTGTTCTTCGTTGCCATATTCTTCATGCACCCATGGCTGGGCTGGTTGGCGCTTTGCGGCGGGATCGTGCTGTTTGCTTTGGCGCTGCTCAACGAATACCTCACACGCAAGCCGTTGACCGAGGCCGCAAGCGCACAGTCGCGGGCCTATGTGCAAGCCGAGGCGGCGATCCGCAACGCCGAGGTCGTCCAGGCGATGGGCATGTTGAAGCCATTGCTGGAAGGCTGGAAGGCCCAACAGGACGAGGCCAACAAGGGACAGGTTCTTGCCGCCAACCGTGGCGGCGTCATCGCGGCTATCGCGCGTTGTCACCGGCTGGCCCTGCAAATGGCCATACTCGGCCTCGGCGCCTATCTGGTTCTTCGCAACGAGGCTTCACCCGGCATCATGATCTCCGCCTCGATCCTGATGGGTCGCGCCTTGTCACCGGTCGAGCAAGCGATCGGCACATGGAAGGCGACGGTGGGAGCGCATGCCGCTTACAAACGCCTCACCGCGGTCGCCGGACAGCACCGGGAAGCCACACCGGTCCTGCCACTGCCCCGTCCGAAAGGCAGGTTTGAGGCCGACAACCTTGTGCTTGCCCGACAGGGTGGCGAGCACATCCTGAAAGGCATCAGCTTCCGTCTCGAGCCGGGTGAAGCGATGGCCCTGATCGGTCCGAGCGGGGCCGGCAAGACGAGCCTGGCGCGCATACTTGCCGGTGCCTGGCGCCCGTCGGGGGGGCGTGCCTTGCTGGACGGAACGGATGTTGCCCAATGGGCGGCGGAAGACCGTGGCCGTTATGTCGGCTATTTGCCGCAGGACATCGAACTCTTCGCCGGCACCGTATCCGACAACATCGCCCGCTTTGCGACGGTCAATCCGGCGGTCTTCCAGCACGTGATCAAGGCAGCGCAGTTGGCCGGCGTCCACGAACTCATCAAGGGGCTGCCGAAGGCCTACGGCACCGAGATCGGCGAGGCGGGTGCGATACTGTCGGGCGGGCAGCGCCAACGCATCGGGCTGGCGCGGGCACTCTACGGCGACCCCACGCTGCTTATCCTCGACGAACCCAATTCCAACCTCGACAGGGAGGGCGAGGAGGCATTGATTGCCGCTCTCGGCGTGGCCAAGGCGACGAACACAACCGTTATCCTGATCGCGCACCGCGCCAACATCTTGGAGAAGGTAGACAAGATACTGGTCCTCAACAGGGGTCAGCAAGATCTCTTCGGGCCGCGCGACCATGTCTTCAACGAACTCGCCAGCCGCGTCAGCAAGGTGGCCCATCTGCCCAAGGCTGCCCAGTTGCCTGCCCTCGAAGTGGTCAAGGAAACCAAAGAGGTCAAGGAAGCATGAGCCGCCCCCCGGAATTGAACGTCGTGCCGCTGCCCCTTCCGCCGCCCTCCCTGCTGCAACCGATGCCGCTGCGTCTCACAGGCGTGACCTGCACCGGGTTCGCGATCATGTTCCTGTTCTTCGGCGTCGCGGGAGGTTGGGCGGCCCTGGCACCGTTGGACAGCGCCGCTGTGGCGCCGGGCGTTATCAAGGTCGCCGGCGACCGCAAGCTGATCCAGCACCTCGAGGGCGGCATCATCGCGGAGTTGAACGCAGCCAACGGTGATGTCGTCAAGGCCGGCAAGATCCTCGTCCGGCTCGACGACACGCAGGCAAAGGCGCAGCTCGACCTGATCCAGAACCGGATAGCAACGCGTGAGGCGCTGGCCGCGCGTCTCAGGGC
>NZ_RZPI01000173.1:0-8802 GCF_003998715.1 Mesorhizobium sp. M7A.F.Ca.CA.002.15.2.1 | reverse complement strand
ATATCGCCCCGGCCTGCTTTGCGCGGCCGGGGGAGAATTTTATGTACAAGCTTTATACCCGTCCTGGCAGCGGCGGCTTCGTCGTCGAGGCAGCGCTGGCGTTGGCGAATGCACAGTTCGAGCAGATCGACGTGCCGAAGACCGACCGGCCCGACCCCGCCTTCCTCGACATCAGTCCGTTGAACCAGGTGCCGGTGCTGACCTTGCCGGACGGAAGCTCGATGACGGAATCGGCGGCGATCTGCATCCTGCTTGCCGAGCGTCATCCCGATGCCAATTTGGCGCCGGCAGCAGACGCGCCTGCCCGCGCCGATTTCCTGCGCTGGATGGCCTTCATGTCGTCGGTGCTCTATCCGGCGGTGCTGCGTTTCTACTACGCATACCGCTACACTGCCGATCCCGAAGGCACCAAGGCGGTCAAGCAGGCAGCCGTGGCCGAGATGGACCGTGGCTTTGCCGTTCTGGATGCCGCGCTTGAAGGCCGTGACTGGCTGGTCGGCGACCGGGTGTCGCTGGCCGACATCTATCTGGTCATGCTGGTGGCCTGGCATCCCGACATCGACAGCGCGCGGACGGCATGGCCGAACATTGAACGCCTGTGGGCGCGGCTGCGCGACCATCCGCTGATGAAGACGCTCAACACCTCGCACGAGATGTGGCCGGGCTGAAGCTCAATTTCTGAGCACTGCCCGCTTTTCCTGCAGGAAGCGGCGCACCGCCGGGTCGCGCTCGAGGCCGATCGCCCGGTCATAGGCTTCGCAGGCTTGCAGTACCTGACCAAGCCTGGCCAGGAGACCGGCGCGTGCGGCCCAATAGGGCTGATAGTCATCAAGCCGTTTGTCGTCGCCCAGCACGTAGAGGGCCGCCAATCCCGCCACTGCGCCCTCGGCCTCGGCGATCGCCACCGCGCGGTTTATCGCCACCACCGGCGATCCTGCGATCGAAAGCAACGCGTCGTAGAACTCGCGGATCGCCGCCCAGTCGGTGCGGCCGGTCAGCCGTCGTGCCGCATGCGCGGACTGCACGGCCGCCTCAAGCTGGTAGCGGCCGATGATGCCCTTGGCCGCGGCGTGGGAAAGCAGCGCCTCCGCCTCATCGATCAGGGCGCGGTCCCATAGAAGGCAATCCTGTTCCGCCAGCGGCACGAAGTCGCCGGCGGCGCTGCGCCGTGCGGCGCGGCGCGACTCAGCAAACAGCATCAGCGACAGGAGGCCCAGCGCCTCCGGCTCCTCCGGCAACAGCGAAGCCACCAGCCGGCCGAGCCAAATGCCTTCGGTCGCCAGATTGCGCCCTCGCGTCTCGGTGCCCGCCGGGTCGGACCAGCCTTCGGCGAAGGCGGCGTAGATCGCTTCCAGCACCGCATCCAGCCGTTCGCCGAGTTCGGCCTGCTCCGGCACGCGGAACGGAATACCGGTTTCACGGATGCGGGACTTGGCTCGCACCAGGCGCTGGCCCATCGTTGCCGGCGAGACCAGGAAGGCGGAAGCGATCGTCGCGGCGTCGAACCCCAGCACCGTCTGCAGGATGAGCGGCGAACGCACGCTCGATTCGATCGCCGGATGGGCGCAGGCGAACATCAGCCGCAGCCGCTCGTCGGGCAGGTCTTCGTCGGTCATGCGCGCCTCCGCTTCCTCGGCAATCAGCTTGAGATGCTCGCGGCCGGCCTCGCTGGTCAGCCGGCGCCGCACCGCATCGACGCGGCGCCGCCTTGCCACCGCCAGCAGCCAGGCTTCCGGTTTCTTGGGTACGCCGGTTCTTGGCCAGCGTTCGAGGGCGGCGGCAAAGGCATCGGCCAGCGCGTCCTCGGCTGCGGCCACGTCGCGCGTGCGGGCCGCGAGCCAGGCGACAAGCTTGCCGTAGCTTTGCCGGGCGGCGGTTTCCGCTGCCGCCCGCGCGATCTCCAGGCCACTTTCCATCACATGGTCTGTTCCCAGATCGGCCGCAGCTCGACCGTGCCGGCGCTGGCCGCGGGGCAGCGCGCCGCCCAGGCGATAGCGGCATCGGCATCCTCGGCCTCGATCATGTAGAAGCCCGCAAGCTGCTCCTTGGTGTCGGCATAGGGGCCATCGAGCACGTTGGTCTTGCCATTGACCATCCGCACCGAAGTGGCGGCCTGGGTCGGCTTCAGCCGGTCGCCGGCCAGCCAGGCGCCGGACTTCTTCAACGCATCGGTATACGCGCCATAGGCAGCGCTGATCTCGTAGGTCTTATCGGTCGGCGCGGCCGCCATCGCGGCTTCATTGACGTAGATCAAAAGCATGTATCGCATGGTCTTCTCCCGTTGTTTCGAAGGCTGCTTCGTTTGCGAGCCGGACGTATGTCGCGCGGCCCTGGCCGATTTCGACAGGCATTGGAAAAATCTTTCGGCTCCGAAGACATTTCACGCAAGCGGCCATCTGTGCATCCCGCACTCAACCATTCGTCTAACGCATGGGATTGCGGGTTGGCATTTCCATCTCGCTGTCTAAACTCGCTTCTGTTCGCGTCAGGGAGGTGATGCGGCTGCTATTTCAGGGAGGAAATCAGATGTTCCATTTCAGGACGAAACTTGTTGCGGCCGGCGCCGTGGCGCTGTCGCTTGGCCTAGGCGCTGTTTCCGC
This sequence comes from Mesorhizobium sp. M7A.F.Ca.CA.002.15.2.1, assembly GCF_003998715.1. NCBI lineage: Bacteria > Pseudomonadati > Pseudomonadota > Alphaproteobacteria > Hyphomicrobiales > Phyllobacteriaceae > Mesorhizobium > Mesorhizobium sp. M7A.F.Ca.CA.002.15.2.1. The sequence goes on along the minus strand of NZ_RZPI01000173.1, from coordinate 6,202 downwards.
CAAGGCGCAGGAATTCATCAACGTGCTCACCGGCGGCACATCTGGCGTCTATTATCCGCTCGGCGTGGCACTGTCGGAAATCTACGGCAAGGGCATCGAAGGTGCCCGCACCCAGGTGCAGGCAACAAAGGCTTCGGTCGAAAACCTCAATCTGTTGCAGCAGGGCAAGGGCGAGATCGCGTTTGCGCTGGGCGATTCCGTCAAGCTGGCCGCCGAAGGCAATGCCGAGGCCGGTTTCCCCGGCAAGCTCGATAAGTTGCGCGGCATCGCAGCCATCTATCCCAACTACATCCAGATCGTCGCCAGCCGGGAGTCCGGCATCAAGACGCTGGCCGACCTCAAGGGAAAAAGCCTGTCGGTCGGCGCGCCGGCCTCCGGCACCGAGCTCAATGCCCGCGCCATCTTCGCCGCCGCCGGGTTGAAGTATGAGGATCTCGGCCGGGTCGAGTATCTGCCCTTCGCCGAATCGGTCGAGCTGATCAAGAACCGGCAGCTCGACGCCACGCTGCAATCGGCCGGGCTCGGCGTCGCCTCGATCCGCGACCTCGCCACCTCCGTGCCGATCAATGTCGTGGCGGTGCCGGCCGAGGACGTCGCCAAGATCGGCGCGCCCTATCTGTCGGTGGTCATTCCCAAGGGCACTTATGAAGGCCAGAGCGAGGATGTCGCCACCGCCGCCGTCGGCAATTTCCTCATCACCCGCGCCGATGTCTCCGACGAGACCGCCTACCGGATGACCAAGCTGATGTTCGACCATCTCGACCAACTGGCCGCGGCGCATGCCGCCGCCAAGGCGATCGACCCGGCCAAGGCGCTCGACGGCATGCCGGTGCCGCTGCACCCCGGTGCCGAGCGATACTACAAGGAGAAGGGCTTGTTGAAGTAGGGCGGATCCGTCGGATGACCGAAGCAACGTCTGGAACATCAACCGACGGCAAATCCGCCACCTTCCATCTGCCTGCCGTCGAAGAACAGGTCGAAGGGCTGCCGCCGGGCTTCGGCGACGGCCTTGCGGGCAAGGCCGCCTTTCTCATCGCCGTCGCCTTTTCCGTGTTCCAGATCTATGTCGCCGCCTATGGCAGCATTCCGAGCCAGGTGGTGAGGGCCATGCATGTCGGCTTCCTGCTGCTGCTCGGCTTTGGCCTGATCGCCAATCTGCGCGCCAAGAGCATGCCGGCGAAAGCCGCGTTCTGGACGCTCGGGGCGCTCGGCTTCGGCACCGGCCTCTACAATTGGGTGTTCTACACTGATCTGATCCGCCGCTCCGGCTTCCTGACCACGCCGGACCTCATCGTCGGCGCGGTGCTGGTGGTGCTGGTCTTCGAGGCAGCGCGGCGGCTGATGGGCCTGCCGCTGGCGGTCATCGCTTTCATCTTTCTCGCCTACTGCTTTTTCGGCAACCATTTGCCGCCGCCGCTCATCCATCGCGGCTATGATTTCGCCCAGATCGTCGACACCTTCGCCTACGGCACCGAAGGCATCTACGGCACACCGATCTATGTCTCGGCTGCCTACATCTTCATCTTCGTCGTCTTTGCCGCCTTTCTCGAACGCGCTGGCATGATCGCGCTGTTCAACGATTTCGCGCTTGGCCTGGTCGGCTCGTGGCGCGGCGGCCCGGCGCAGGTCTGCGTGCTGTCCTCGGCGCTGATGGGCACCATTTCCGGCTCGGGTGTCGCCAATGTGGTGGCCAGCGGCCAGTTCACCATCCCGCTGATGAAGCGCTTCGGCTTCCGCTCGGCTTTTGCCGGCGCCGTCGAGGCGACCTCCTCGATGGGCGGCCAGATCATGCCGCCGGTGATGGGCGCGGTCGCCTTCATCATGGCCGAGACGCTGAACGTGCCTTATGCCGAAGTGGTCAAGGCGGCGATCATCCCGGCGCTGCTCTATTTCGGCGCCTGCTTCTGGCAGGTGCATCTGGAAGCCGGCAAGGCGGGCCTGCACGGCATGGCCAAGGCCGAGCTGCCCAATCCGTGGGACGCGGTGCGGCAACACTGGCCGCTGGTGCTGCCGCTGGCCGCGCTCATCTACCTGCTGTTTGCCGGCTATACGCCGATCTTCGCCGGCACGATGGGCCTGGCGCTGACCATCGTGCTCATCCTCGGCACGCCGTTGGCGGCAGCGATCGGGCCGCTGGCCTTCCGCATCGTCTTCTGGATCGCGCTCGGGCTTGCCGCCGCTTCGTTCATGAAGTTCGGCGTCAACCTCCTCGGCCTGGTGATCGCCGCACTGGTCGTCGCCTGCTTCACGTTCAAGGGCGGCCGCGAGACGTTGCAAATCTGTGTCGACTCGCTCGCCGAAGGCGCCAAGAACGCGCTGCCGGTCGGCATTGCCTGCGCCATTGTCGGCATCGTCATCGGCACGCTGACGCTGACCGGCATCGCCTCGACCTTCATCGGCTGGATCATCTCGATCGGCGAGGACAATCTGTTCCTGTCGCTGGTGCTGACCATGGTCACCTGCCTGGTGCTGGGCATGGGCATTCCGACCATTCCCAACTACATCATCACCTCGTCGCTGGCCGGGCCGGCGCTGCTCGAGCTTGGCGTGCCGCTGCTGGTCAGCCACATGTTCGTGTTCTATTTCGGCATCATGGCCGATTTGACGCCCCCGGTGGCGCTGGCGGCGTTCGCCGCCGCACCGATGGCCAGGGAAAGCGGCCTGAAAATCGGCATCCAGGCGACCAAGCTGGCCATTGCCGGCTTCGTCGTGCCGTTCATGGCGGTCTACACGCCGGCGCTGATGCTGCAGGACGCAGGTCCGATCGCCGCCCAGTTCGGCTATCCCGTCGAGGTCGGCTACATCGTCGCCAAGGCGTGCATGGGCATCGTGCTGTGGGGTGCCGCCGCCGTCGGTTTTCTGGTCACCCGCATGGCGTGGTGGGAGCGGCTCGTCGCCTTCGCGGCCGGCGTGCTGCTGGTCGCCGCGGTGCCGCTCACCGACGAGGCCGGCTGGGTGCTGGCGCTGGCCTGGATCGGCTGGCACTGTTTTCGCGCGCGGCAGGCTTCAGTCAGAACATGAGCCTGTGCATCCTGGCCGCGGGCAAGACGGTAACGCTCTCCGTCGCCGCCTTCACGCTGTCCTGGACGCATTCGGTGGAACGGACGCGCTGGCAAGAAGACTGGAAGGTCACGTCCTCCGGCCTGCAGGTGGTCGAAGCCCGGATCGAGGGCTCGGGCGCCGGCATGGAGCCGCCGGAAGGCGCGGTGCTGAAGGAGGGTTGGTGGAGCTATGCGCCTGATGTCGGCCCGCAGCGGCGCGTCGTGCTCGCCGCTTCAGGTGCAACCAGCGACGGCTGGACACTGTGCACGGTTCAGGGCTGCCGGGAATTGGGGAGGACGGCAGGCGGACCGATCGTGCTCGAGCCGTGCCGGCCGGATGGCACGAGCCAGCCGCGGTAGCGCATAGCCACACCCTCAGCCAAGGAACCGCTTGCGCAGCTCCGGAGAAGGAATGTCGCAAGCATCCTTCCTGCCGAACAGGGCGTAGCGGTTCCTGGCGATGCGATCATAGAGCCAACCACGCAGCGGGCGCGGCAACAGCAACAGTGCCTTGGCCGCCCGCCAAGGCCAGCCGAGTTCCGCCATGACGGCGACAAAACTGTCCAGCCGCGTGAAGGCGACGCCGTCGATCAGGACGAGATTGGTTTCGTAAGAGTCGGTGCGCAGTCCATGCTTCCGGAACAGCGCTTCACCGAAGGGCGACTGCGCGGTGGCGAAGCGGAAACGGCCTTGGCGGTCGAGCCTGACCACCATGCGCACGAAACCGGAGCAGAGCACGCAGACGCCATCGAAAACGATCAATGGATGGCGTGAGTCGAGAACTGTTTCGAAGGGACGAGTTGACTGGGGTCGAACTGGTTGAAGATGGTCCGTCACGCTGGCCTCGGCTGCTCGTGTCCTATGACACTAAGCCGGCCAGCGATGGTATCAAAGCCGTGGCGATGTCGCACGGCGCCTGTCGGCGAGAGCGGGACGCTCGGCGCGATAGGTGGTGGCGCGGATAGAGGCGGCCGGCCTGCAGATCCGGCTGTTGTGGCGATTTTCGAAAGCCATGATCAGTGCGCGCCCAGCGAGTTGCCGCGACGGGCGCAGGCCGGGCCGGGGCCGCGCATGTAATAGCGTTCGGGCCGGTAGGTCGGCGCAACGAATTCGCGGATGGCGGCGGCATAGCCGATGAGGTGCGCGAGGAAGTTCATTACCTTGTCCCTGTCCCGATTTTCGGATGTCCCTTCCGAATTGCGGTCATCATAGCGTCGAGGCGTGAATAGTCGGTGAACGTGATGTTAATATCTGGTCGAAAATGCCTTGCTTCGTGGCTGGAATGCGGCTGATTCGGGGTCTTTCCGTGCAGTTGGTTGGCATTCCGGCCAATGTGACTTTTGCATCACATATGTTTCGTTTGAATGTCGCCTGCGCGCGGTTCTGTTTCAACTTTTGCCGAGCCCGCGAAATTTCCGTGCTGGCGGCCAGAACCACTCAGGCGGCCCCTTGGCATCCAGATCGGCGCGGGAGCGCGGAACTGGAGCGCGATCTGTCCGTTCTCACCTTCATCTGGTTCTGAAGGGAAGATATCATGGCGCCGCGTCCGGCCTGGAGAGGCTATCTGAAGCTTTCGCTGGTCACCTGTGCCGTCGAACTGACCAATGTCGTCACCCATACGGAGCGGGTCTCGTTTCGCATTCTCAACCGCAAGACCGGCAACACGGTGAAGCGCCTCTATGTCGATGCCGAAACCGGCAAGCCGTTGGAGGAGGATGACGAGATCAAGGGTTATGAACTCGACGATGGCAATTTCATCCATATCGAGGAAGACGAGATCGAGGCGGTGCAGATCGAATCCTCGCACACGATGGCGCTCGACGGTTTCGTCGACAAAGCTTCGATCCAGCAGATCTATCTCGACACGCCCTACTATGTGGCGCCCGCCGACAAGGTGTCGGAAGAGGCGTTCGCCGTCATTCGCGATGCGATGGCGGGCAAGAAGATGGCCGGGCTGGCGCGTATCGTGCTCTACCGACGCGAACGGCCGGTGGTGATCGAACCGCTCGGCAAGGGCATGGTGCTGACGACGCTGCGCTACGACAACACGGTACGGCAACCGGACACCGTCTTCGGCGACATCGAGCCCGTGAAGACCGATCAGGAGATGACCGATCTGGCCGAGTTGATCATCGACAAGAAGAAGACGAAGTTCGATCCCTCGAAATTCGACGACAAATACGAGGACGCGCTGCTGGAGCTGATCCGCGCCAAGAAGGCCGGCCACAAGGCGCCGAAGGCCAAGGCGGCGCCCAAACCTTCCAATGTCGTCAATCTGTTCGACGCGCTGAAGAAGAGCCTGTCGGACTCCGGGTCATCGAAAACATCTTCGTCGGCGAAGGCCAGGCCAGCGGCCAAACGCGCCAAGTCGAAAGCCAGCGCGCCCAAACGCAAATCGGCGTGAGGAACCCAACGGATGGCCAGCCTCGAACAATATCACTCCAAGCGCGATTTCAAGAAAACCGCCGAACCGGCCGGCAAGGTCGCCCGGACCAAGCAGGGCGAGGCCGGCGGCATCTTCGTCATCCACAAGCATGCCGCGACGCGGTTGCATTACGACTTGCGGCTCGAGCATGACGGCGTGCTGTGGAGTTGGGCGGTGACGCGCGGCCCGAGCCTCGACCCGCATGAGAAGCGACTGGCTGTCCATGTCGAGGATCACCCGATCGACTATGCGCCGTTCGAAGGCACCATTCCCAAGGGCGAATATGGCGGCGGTTCGGTTATCGTTTGGGACGAGGGCACCTGGATTCCCGAGATCGACCCGGCCAAGGCGATGAAAAAGGGCCATATCAGCTTCGAGCTCAGGGGACACAAGCTGCATGGGGCATGGCATCTGGTGCGGCTGAAGCCGCGAGCGGGTGAAAAGCGCGACAACTGGCTGCTGATCAAGTCGGACGATGCCGCAGCGCGTCCCGGCGAGGACATCCTCAAGGAAGCGCCTGAATCGGTGAAGTCCGGCCTGACGATCGAGGAGGTCGGCGAGGGCAAGACCGCGAAGGGCGAGAAGCCGAAAGTCTGGCATTCCAACAAGCCGGCCGCCGTCAAGACAAAAGCCGGCAAACGCCTCGACTTTATCGAGCCGCAGCTGGCCACGCTCGAGCGCGATGCGCCGCCGGGCAAGGACTGGCTGCACGAAGTGAAGTTCGACGGCTATCGCA
>NZ_RZPI01000172.1:0-8857 GCF_003998715.1 Mesorhizobium sp. M7A.F.Ca.CA.002.15.2.1 | reverse complement strand
TGATTTCGATGCGCTGGCGCTCGCCCACCGACAGGTCGCCGACCAGCGATTCAGGATCGAGCGGCAGGCCATAGCTGAAGGAAAGCGCCCTCGCCTTCGCAGCGATGCTGCTGATCGGCGAGCCGTCGTCCAGCGACAGCGCGATGTTTTCGGCCGCGGTCAGCGCCTCGAACAGCGAAAAATGCTGGAACACCATGCCGATGCCGAGCTTTTTCGCGACGCCCGGGCTGGAAATCCTGACGGCCTGACCGTTCCAGAAGATCTCGCCGGCATTGGGCTCCAGCGAGCCGAAAAGCATCTTGACCAGCGTCGACTTGCCGGCGCCGTTTTCGCCGAGCAAGGCGTGGATCTCACCCCTGGCGATGTCGAGATCGATATGATCGCACGCCGTCAGCGTGCCGAATATCTTGGTGAGGCCACGCACCTCAAGCAGGTTCGTGCCGTCCTGATTTGCACTCACAGTGCCTCCCATCTGGTTAGCCAGACATGTTCTGTGTTCCCGCAGGCATGGTAGGCGCGGCCGGCTCTCATCGGAAAGCGGCACACGTCTTGAAAGAGCTTCAAGAATTTCAGCGGAAATTCAAGGGATAGCAAGGCAGAACGAACTAAGGGATGAGAATGGTCGTCCCTGTGGTCCTGCGGCCCTCGAGGTCGGAATGCGCCTTGCCGGCGTCCTTCAGCGCGTAGCGCTGGTTGATCCGGATCTCGACCGCGCCGCTGAGCACGACCTCGAACAGGGCGGCAGCAGAAGCGTCGAGGTCCTCGCGTTTTGCGTTGTAGACGAACAGTGTCGGCCTTGTTGCGAACAACGAGCCCTTCTGTGCCAGCAACGACATGCTGAACGGCGGTATAGGTCCCGAGGACTGGCCAAAGCTGACGAACATGCCGAGCGGCCGCAGGCAGTCGAGCGAAGCCGGAAACGTGTCGTTGCCGACCGAATCGTAGACGACATCGCATTTCTTGCCGCCGGTGATGGCGGCGACGCCGGCGACGAAATCCTGTTCCTTGTAGTTGATGACGTGATCGAAACCATGCGCCCTGGCGAGCTCGATCTTGTCGGACGAGCTGGCGGTGCCGATGACGGTGGCGCCGAGATGTTTTGCCCATTGGCCGAGGATCAGGCCGACGCCGCCTGCAGCGGCATGGAACAGGATCGTGTCGCCGGCCTTCACCTTGAACGTCCGGCGCAGCAGATATTCCGCGGTCATGCCCTTCAGCATCATCGCTGCGGCCTGTTCGTCGCTGATGCCATCCGGAACCTTGACGACGCGGCTGGCATCGATGACGCGTTCTTGCGCGTAAGCCCCCGTCGTCACGGCATAGGCGATGCGATCGCCCGGATTCAGCCAGTCGACGCCATGGCCGACCTCCAGCACCACGCCGGCGGCTTCGCTGCCTGGCACGAGCGGGAAGCCGCCGGGTGGCGGATAGAGACCGGAGCGATGGTAGACATCGATGAAATTGAGGCCGATCGCGGTGTGCCGGACCAGGATCTGCCCGGATCCCGGCTGGCCGGGATCAGCGTCCTCATAGGTCAGAACTTCCGGGCCGCCATTGGCATGAATGCGGATCGCTTTGGACATTGCTAGGCTTCCTGTGGGCTAGGCTTGTGGGGCCAGGCTCCCTGTGGGAGTGGCCGATCAGGCCTTTTTGGCACCGAGATTGGGAAAGAACTGCATGATGCCACCGATGCAGGCAAGATAAAGCCCGGTGATGGTGATGCCGATCTTGGTGAAGGTGCTGACCTGCTCGCCCAGCACGCCGATCTGATCGTAGAAGGCGGCGAGCGCCGCTTGGGCCAGGGCAAGCGCGCCGAAAGCGCACCACAACAGGGTCATCCCAAGGTTGATGCGCCGCAGCCGCACCACCCGCACCGGGTGGATGAAGTTGATCGGCACGAAAGTCAGGACGCCGGCCACCACCACCACCGCGAACGAAACCCATTGTCCGGGCTCGATGACGAACAGGGTGAACACCACCATGTTCCAGACCACCGGGAATCCCTTGAAGAAATTCTCCTTCGTCTTCATGCCGGTGTCGGCATAGTAGATGGCGCTGGAAACGACGATGATCGCCGCCGACAGGAATGACAGGCCCTCGCCCATGAAGCCGCGCTGATAGAGCGCGAAGGCCGGGATCAGCACGTAGGTCACGTAGTCGATGATGTTGTCGAGCAGTTCGCCCGACCATGTCGGCAGGATCTCCTTGACCTCGAGTTTTCTGGCGATCGGCCCATCGATGCCGTCGACGAACAGGGCCAGCCCGAGCCACCAGAACATTGCGGTCCAGCGCTCTTCACTTGCCGCCACGAGCGACAGGAAGGCCAGGAACGACCCCGAGGCGGTCAAAAGGTGGACGGAGAACGCCCTCGCCTGCGGCCAGGTGACCTTCTTCTTCGGGCGCGGAATCCGGTCCGTGATCTTTTTGGCGGCTTTTCGTGCTGCCAAATTCCTGGCCGTTGTGTTCTTGCTCACGGGCCCCGCCAATCCAGCTTGCAGATTTCGGCCGAACGGCCGGCGAAATTCCAGTTGCGGCCAAAAGCCCGCACCTTGCTCTTGTCGGACCTGGCCACGATGATCTCGGGCGCGATCCAGTATTCCGAATTGCTGATCACCGTATCCTTGTCACGGTCCTTGCCTTGGAAGGGTGTGACCGCTCCGTCGATAATCCTGGGTATCTGGAAGATACGCGTTTTGTCACGCGTCTCATAGGTGATCGGCACCTGCTCGACACCGAGGAATTTGCCGACGAGGATTGAGAGCAGCGATGTGGTTCCACCTGCCTTGCCCGTGAAGATCTTTGTCAGCGCCTTGACCGCATAGACAGAGGCGCGGCTGTCGATGAACAGGCCCGCGGTCCAGTTGCCGCGGCTCATATAGCCTGGGATTTCCATGATCAGCCCAAGATTGAGCCCGGACAGATCGACCTCACCGAAATGGCCGGCATCGATGCGAAACCCGGCCCATGTCTGGCAATAGCCTTCGGTCGGCGGATGATTGCCAAGCGAGAGCACGCAAGGGCAAAAAACCGTGCAATTGCAGGAGAGTACGAGCTCTCCCTTCATCGCCCAGCTCTGGTCTGCCATCGATTTTCCCCCACTCACAGCGAGACTACTAGCAGCGCGGCTGCCCAGACAAGCAGTATCGCACCGGCCAGCCGGGTTGGAACCCTGCTGGCCGTTTGTTTTTCGATCAGGGTGAACAGGCCGATCAACGCCATCCAGAAAACGTTCATGACGCCCACGGCGAACATCACCAGCATCAAGGCCCAGCAGCAGCCCAGACACCACAGACCTTGCGCGGCACCGAGCCGAAAGATGTTAAGGGGCCTTGCGCTCCAGCTCGCGAAAAGGATCGAGAACGGGTTCCTGCATTTCTTCAGGCAAGCTTCCTTCAGGCCGCTGAACTGGTAGAGGCCGGCAATCAGCAGAGCGAGCGCACCGGCAATGCCGACGACCGGATCGAGAATCCCGGCTGACGAAGCGAATGCATGGACGGCCAAGGTCAGCGCCGCGAACACAATTGAAGCGGCGAGCCAGACGCTGAGATAGCCGGCGACCAGCAGCAGCGGGTGAACGACCGGTTCGCCCTTGATGCGTGCCGTGTCAGCGATCTCGCAATAGGTGCGTATCATCGGCGCCGCCGAAGGCAGCATCGTCGCGATCGCCATCAGGAACCACATCGAAACGAGCGCGCCGGCCCGCAAGCCGAGACCTGCGTCCAAAGGCACCGGTGAGAGGCACAGCACAAAGAACCGTTCCAGGAAATCGGGCAGCGGCAGTTGCGGCAGGCTGCGAAGGATCGTGTCGCCAGGGGCGCCGACGCCCGCAATCCCTGTTTCAGCCCCGCGGATTGCCATCGCCGCAAGAGACAGCCATGCAAGCAGGATGCAAGCGCCGACAACGACGTTTACCGTAACCCGGGGATTGCGCGCGATGCCGGCCATGGCGCGGCCGGCGCGGTCGAGATGGCTGAAGTCGTCCTGCTGGCCGGTCATGACATCCGAATGGGCCGAATCGCCGCGTTGATCAAGCGGCATGATCTGACCTATATGCTGATCGAACGGCAGGTCGGGTGGACCGCCTCGCATTGCAAGCCGGAAGCCGATCTTGGAGCATCAGCAAACTGCGCGGATACTGGTTGCCGGCACGGGGCCGGCAGGGCTGATCGCGGCACTGGGTTTTGCCGCCGAAGGTTTCCCGGTGACACTGGTCGGGCCGGAGGCCACCGCCCCCGATGGTCGCACGACGGCCCTGATGAACCCTGCCTTGAAAGTGCTCGACCGGCTCGGCGTGCTCGAAGCCGTCGTATCCAAGGCGGCGCCTTTGAAGGTGATGCGCATCGTCGATGCCACCAGCCGGCTGATCCGCAGCCCGGTCGTCACCTTCCGCGCCAGCGAGATCGACGAGGATGAATTCGGGCTGAATCTTCCCAACAGCGTCCTCACCCCGGCACTCGCCAGCGCCGTTGCCGCGCGCGCCGGCATCGACTGGCTGAGGTCGATGGTGGCGAACTGGCATCTCGATGCCGAGCATGTTCGTGCCGGCCTCGCCGACGGCAGCTCGGTTGACGCATCGCTGGCGGTCGCCGCTGACGGACGCTTGTCACCGGCGCGCCAGGCGGCCGGCATCTCGACCTCGGCCCGCTCCTATCCGCAGGCAGCTCTCGTCCTCAATTTCGGCCATAGCGGCGATCACGCCTTCACCTCGACGGAATTCCACACCGAGACCGGTCCGTTCACGCAGGTCCCGCTGCCCGGCAATCGCTCCAGCCTGGTCTGGGTGGTCAAGCCCGAGACCGCGACCGAGCTCGCCGCGCTGGACGATGCGACACTTTCTCAGCGGGTCGAACAGCAGATGCAGTCGATGCTGGGCCGGGTGGCTGTCGAGCCGGGCCGGCAGATCTACCCGCTATCGGCGGTGACGCCGCTTCGTTTCGCAAGGGATCGGGTGGCGCTGGTCGGCGAAGCCGCCCATGTGTTTCCGCCGATCGGTGCGCAAGGCCTCAACCTCGGCATCAGAGACGTCGACGATCTAATTGGAATCGCTTGTGAAAATCGATCCGATCCGGGCGCAGCCAAGGCGCTTGCAGCCTACGATTTCAAGCGCCGCCCCGACATTCTGGCGCGCAGCAGCGCGGTCAACCTGCTCAACATGTCGCTGCTTTCCGACATGCTGCCGGCGCAGATGGCCCGCGTTGCCGGGCTCGGCGTGCTCGGAGGCTTCGCGCCGCTTCGGGCTTTTTTCATGCGCGAGGGGCTTCGTCCCGGCAGCGGTTTTGCCGCGCTTGCCGGCGGGTTAGGGAAACAGGTCCGGCGCTAGGATATTGTGCCGGATCAGGTAGAGCAGCCCGGTAACGGTCACGACCGACAGGCAGGTTGTGATCAGCACACTGGCCGACGCTCGCTGTACCCAGACGCCATACTGCTGGGCGATGACGAAGACGTTCGTGGCGGTCGGCAATGCGGCCAGAAGCACCGCCGAGAAGACCCATGTCTCAGAGAAATTGCCGATCCAGCTCAGCACGACATAACAGAGCAACGGGTGCAGGATCAGCTTCAGCGCGGCGATCGGAACCATCTCATGCGGGACGCGATTGAGTGGCCTGAGCGCCAGCGTGACGCCCATGGCAAACAGCGCGCAAGGTGCGGCCGCACGGGAAAGATATTCTAGAAATCGCTCCACCGGCACGGGCGGTCGAAAGCCGATATAGGCGGCGCCGACACCCAGGGCGGTTGCGATGATGAACGGATGCAGCACGATCTTGCGCAGGACGCCCAGGGCAAGCCGGAGAGGAGTGGTCTTCTCGTCGCCAGACAGCGCCATCATCATGGGCGCGATGGCGAAATGCATGATGTTCTCGAAACAGAAGATCAAGGCGACCGGCACAGCCGCCTCCTCGCCGAAGGCCAGCAGCGCCAGCCCCGGCCCCATATAGCCGATATTGCCATAGGCGGCCGCGAGCGCCTTGATGGTCGATTGCGCTATCTCGCCGCGCGAGGTCAGGACCGACCCCATGAACATCAAGGAAAATATCATGAAGGTCGAGACGACCGAGCCGAAGATGAAGCGCCATTCCGTCAGGTCTTCGAACGGCGTCTTGGCAAGCAGTTGAAAGAAAAGTGCCGGCAGCGCGACATAGACGATGAACGTGTTCATCCAGCCGAGCGCGTCCAGCGGCTGCCTGGTGATGCGCGCCACCAGAAACCCGACAAAAATCAAGCCGAAGAACGGAAGAACAAGACCGATGACGTCAGACATTTTTATGCTGGTCCGAAACCCTGGCGCCGGGCTAACCCGTTGCTTAATAGGGCGTCAAGCGCCTCGGGATTGAATTGATGCGCGGTCTGCGCCAAATAAGCTCAAGGAACTCAGTGGTGAGTACGATGAAAACAGCCAAATTCGCAATCGGACAGGTGGTTCGCCACCGGCTGTTTCCATTCAGGGGCATCATTTTCGATGTCGATCCGCAATTCGCCAACACCGACGAATGGTACGAAGCCATCCCCGCCGACGTGCGGCCGCGCAAGGATCAGCCTTTCTACCATCTGCTCGCCGAGAATTCGGAGACCGAATACATCGCCTACGTCTCCGAGCAGAACCTGCTCGAGGACCAGTCGGGCGAGCCGGTCCGGCATCCGCAGATCAAGGAAATGTTCGACAAGAAGCCGGACGGCGGCTACCAACAGAAGCGGCAGTCCAGGCATTAGCCTGCTGGAAGACAGTCACAAAAAAGCGGGGCATGAACCCCGCTTTTTTGTTGGCTCGGCGATATCGGCCGATCAGTTGGCGGTCTTCGCCTTGTCCTGCTCTTCCTTGAGCTTCTTGGCGAAATCCTGGTTGTTCTTGGCGACGAAGTCCTGAAGCTTCTTCTGCCTGTCCTCGATGTCCGACTGCTGCAGCGCCGGGCCGTCATAGGCGCCGCTGAAGCCCTGCAGGGCGATCTTGATCGGATTGGGCTGATTCTGGAAATTGACCGAAGTCAGCGTGATCGCCTGGCCTTTCTTGAATGCCGCGACGAGCTGATCGGTCAGCGGCACTTCGGCCACGCAACGATCCGGGAAGCAGATCACATAGTCGAGCTTCTGCGCCTTGCCGGTGTCGATCTGCAGGCCGATGCCGGGAGGCACCAGACGGCCGGTCGGAACCGTCACCTGGAACACCTTGCGGTTCACCTTGCCCTTGAGCTCGATCAGGCTGACGCCGGTGACCAGCTGGCCATTGCCGGCAGTGGTGATGTTCTGGACGTTGCAGATGTCGACATCTTCCTGCTTGGTGCAGGCCTTGAACCAGCCTTGCGGAATCTGCTGCTGCTGCTGTGCGGAAGCGGCGGGAAGCCCTGCGCCGAGAAAGCCGACCACGCCAGCGGCCATGACCGACAGGCGGTACGCGTTGCTGTTCAGGCTCGTCATGTCGTGCACTTCCTCTCAAATGATCCCGGGACCGGCTTCTTCGTGCCGTGTGGTCCAGCTACCTGTTGCCGAAATGAGGCAACAGAATGACTTCGGAGGGCGTGTTACACTGCAAGCGAGGCCGAATCCAGCCCGGCGCCTGCGATTCTTGGCCGTGCGATTTGGGCCGTGCGATTTGGGCTGATGTATCTGGCCGGAGCGCGGTGGCGCCATGCTAGGGTGCAGTCCGAATCATCAAGCCGCCCAGTAAGGAGACGGTCATGGGCCGCGTTCTTGTTTGGCTGATCACCGCGATATCGTTTCTCGCCCTTTCGCATCAGCCGGCCGCATCGGAGCCGAAGCACGCCATCGCCATGCAGGGCGAGCCGGCGCTGCCGCCCGACTATACGCATTTCAACTACGTCAATCCCGACGCGCCGAAGGGTGGCTCGATCACCTATTGCGTCGTCGGCAGCTTCGACAATCTCAACCCTTTCATCCTCAAGAGCCTGCGCACCACGGCGCGCGGCATGATGGATACGATCTTCGGCAATCTGGTCTTCGAGCCGTTGATGCAGCGCAATGCCGACGAGGCTTTCACGCTCTACGGTTTGTTGGCCGAAAGCGCCGACATGGATCCGGAGCGCAAGAGCATCGAGTTCCATCTCAATCCGAGGGCCAAATGGTCGGACGGTCAGCCGGTGACGCCGGAGGACGTGCTGTTCAGTTATGATGTCTACACCGACAAAGGCCGCCCGCCTTACAGCGACCGCATGGCCAGGGTCGCCAAGCTCGAAAAGACCGGCGACCACAGCGTGCGCTTCACCTTCAACGACAAGGCCGATCGCGAATTCCCGCTGATCATCGCGCTGACCCCGATCATCCCGAAGCACGCCTTCGACAAGGAGACTTTCGACAGGACGACGCTCAAGCCGGTGATCGGCAGCGGTCCGTATACGATCGCGCAGGTGCAGCCAGGCCAGCGCATCGTCTTCAAGCGCAACCCGGACTATTGGGGCAAGGATGTCCCCGCCAAGCGCGGTTTCGACAATTACGACCAGATCACCATCGAGTATTTCCTCAACGCCAACGCCAAGCTCGAAGCGTTCAAGAAAGGCCTCTGCGCCATCGATGACGACAGCGATCCGGTGAAGCGCGAGCGCGATCTCGATTTTCCGGCCTTCCACAAGGGGGACGTGATCGCCGAAACCTTCGACACCGGCATTCCGCCGGTGGTGACCGGTTTCCTGTTCAACACGCGGTTGCCGAAATTCGCCAACCCGGTCGTGCGGCGCGCGCTCGGCATGCTCTACGACTTCGAATGGGCCAACAAGAACCTGTTCGGCGGCAAATACACGCGCACGATGAGTTACTGGCAGAATTCCGAGCTTTCCGCGCTCGGCCATCCGGCCGACGACAGGGAGAAAGCGCTTCTGGCGCCCTACCCCGGCCGCGTGCCGGCCGATGT
>NZ_RZPI01000171.1:0-8860 GCF_003998715.1 Mesorhizobium sp. M7A.F.Ca.CA.002.15.2.1 | reverse complement strand
GAGTACCGTCATGGTGCAGCACCTTGACCGGCTGGTTGGCCTTCAGCGTGCCGCTCTCGATGCGGCCGGTGATGATGCGGCCGAGAAACGGATTGGCTTCCAGGATGGTGCCGATCATGCGGAACGGACCGGGATGAACGGTCGGCTCCGGCACATGCTTGATGACGAGGTCGAACAGGGGCGCCAACTGCTGGTCCTTCGGTCCTTCCGGATTTTCCGAAACCCAGCCATCGCGGCCTGAGCCGTACAGAATCGGGAAGTCGAGCTGCTCGTCGGTGGCGTCGAGCGCTGCGAAGAGGTCGAACACCTCGTTGACCACCTCGACATGACGGGCGTCCGGGCGATCGATCTTGTTGATGACGACGATCGGCTTCAGGCCGACCTTGAGCGCCTTGCCGACGACGAATTTGGTCTGCGGCATCGGCCCTTCGGCGGCATCGACCAGCACGATGGCTGAGTCCACCATCGACAGGATGCGTTCGACCTCGCCACCGAAATCGGCGTGGCCGGGGGTGTCGACGATGTTGATGCGGGTATCCTTCCAGTCGACCGAGGTCGCTTTGGCCAGGATGGTGATGCCGCGCTCCTTTTCGAGGTCGTTGGAATCCATGGCGCGCTCGGCCACGCGCTGATTGTCTCGGAAGGAGCCGGACTGCTTCAAAAGCTGGTCGACCAGGGTGGTCTTTCCATGGTCGACGTGCGCGATGATCGCGATATTACGGATTTTCATGTTCTGGTCTCGGAAGCGTTGCAGGCAGCAGGCCAAAAGGCGCTGCCTCTTTCGGTTGCGCGGCTCATACAGGGTTTTTCGCAGTTGCGAAAGAGGAGGCGCGTCACCAAATACTCATCAAATCTTAAGCATCTGCGTGTGAGATGATTTTGTTAACCAAGGCGGGAACCCCTCGGGGCCCGGGCAGTTCGAACGTCATGACCGATAAACTCAACCGATTCTGGCCGCTCATCGCCTCTGTTGCCTTCGCCGTCCTGCTGGCGGCCAACGCCGCGCAGTCGGCCGCGACGACGAAGGAATCACGGCCTGCCTTGCCGTCAGAGGCACAGTCGGCCGAGCAGATTTTCGCCGACGCGCCCGACGGCGTCGACCCGGTGGTGACCGGCCCGGTCAGCGCCGCCTTCAAGCAGCGGCAGGACGCCGCCAACTGCGACAGCGCCGTCTGGCCGAATATCCCCATGGTCTGCTACCCGGACTAAGGCATCGCGCGCCCTAGACGCGCGCGACACCTTTCCATCAGCGCGCGCTTATGCCGACCGCACCGGGTCGAGCGTCACCTTGTAGAGTTCATTGTCGTCGCGATCCATCAGCCGCACCGTCATCTGCTCGCTGGCGCCTGAAATATCGACCAGCCCGAAGAATTGCAGACCTGCCGAGGGCGGCAGGTTCTGTCCCTGTTCGGCGGTCGGCGCCTTGATGAACTTCAGCTCCGGACCGAACGTCATGTCGAAATCGTTCGGCCCGAACGTTCCGGCATGGATCGGACCCGAAACGAATTCCCAGAACGGATTGAAATCCTGGAACTGCGCCTTGTCCGGGTTGTAATAATGCGCGGCCGTGTAATGCACGTCGGCGGTGAGCCAGACGGTGTTGCTGATGCCGGCATTCTTGATGAAGCGCAGCAGGTCGGCGATCTCGAGCTCACGCCCTTTTGGCAAGCCATTGTCGCCATTGCTGACTGCTTCGGCACCAACCTTCTTGGTGCCGTCGTCCCAGACGACGAGGCCGAGCGGCATGTCGGCGGCGATGATTTTCCAGGTCGCCTTCGAATTCGCCAGTTCGCGCTTCAGCCATTTCGTCTGCTGTTCGCCGAGCATGCGCGATTGCGGCGTCATCTCATCCTGCATGTCGGGACCATTGGGGCCGCGATAGGAGCGCATGTCGAGGAAGAACACGTCGAGCAGCGGCCCGTAGGCGATCTTGCGATAGACGCGGCCGGGCTCGGAAGGTTCGTAGCGGATCGTCGTCATCTCGTGGAAAGCCCGCGCCGCACGGGCCGCCAGCACGTGGATGGATTTTTCCGAATAGCGGCTGTCGGCGCTGAGATCCTTCGAATCCGACCAGTTGTTCAGGACTTCATGGTCGTCCCACTGGTAGAAAGTCGGGCAGATGGCGCTGAGGCCGAGCACGTTCCTGTCCATCATGTTGTACTTCCACTGGTCCCGGTATTCGTCCAGCGTCTCGGCAACCTTGCGTTTGCCGTCGATCAGCACGACGTTCTTCCACTTGCCGCCGCCGGGCAGGTCGACCTCGTCCTTCATGGCGCCGTCGGCATAGATGGTGTCGCCCGAATGCAGGAAGAAGTCGGGCGTGTGCTTGCCGATCGTGGCGTAGGTCTTCATGCCGGTCTCATCGATGCCCCAGCCCTGGCCGGCGGTGTCGCCCGACCAGGCAAAGCGGATGTCGCGCTTCGAGGCCGGCGCCGTCCTGAAGCGCCCGATGATCGGCTCGGAAACGGCGTTGATGTCGGCGAGATCGGCTGCCGTCATGCGATAGAAGATATCCTGGTCCGAAGCGAGGTCGGTGAGCAGCCGCTTGACGGTGTAGTCGCTGGCCGGCGACGTATCGAGCGGCGCCAGGCGTGTCGCAGTGGCGAAGTTCTCCGTCGACGACACTTCGAACATGACGCGCGACGGGCGATCGGTGCGCGTCCACACCATGCCGCTGGTTGCGTCGACATCGCCGGACTGGACGCCATGGGTGAAGGCCGGCCGCTGACTGGCGCGCGAATAGTAGGGCAGCACCAGGCTCGAGACGCCGGCCAGGCCAACGGCGCTGGCGGAGGTGACGAAAGCGCGGCGAGTCATCGAAAGCTTGTTCACGGCTGTCTCCTGGATGGCTTGAACGGTGCCACCAAAATCCAGCGTCAATGTTTCAGGGACATCTCGGGATCATGAAGTTTTTCTGACGATCAACAGGCGGGTGGGCGTTTGCGCGGACGGCGAAGCTGCCGATCTTCCTCCGTGTGGGGGAGATGGCAGCTTGGCCGGTAGCGTCTCTCCCTACGCCGCCTGCGGCTCCGGCTCGAATGCCGGCTTGCTGGTGTTGATCAGCAGCGAGATACAGGCAGCGGCTATTGCCGTCATGCCGGCGATCAGGAAGGCCAGTTCGTAATTGCCCTGCAACTCGCGCATGGTGCCACCGAAGGCGGCGGCGGTCGCCGCACCGATCTGGTGGCCGGCGACGATCCAGCCGAACACGATCGGCCCACTGCGATCGCCGAACGCCTCATTGGCGAGCCTCAGAGTCGGCGGCACGGTGGCGATCCAGTCGAGACCGTAGAGCACGGCGAAGATGATCAGGCTGGTCGCTGAGAAGCCGGAATAGGGCAGGTAGATCAGCGACAGGCCGCGGATGCCGTAATAGACGCCGAGCAGCTTGCGCGGGTCGAAACGGTCGGTGAGCCAGCCCGACAATGTCGTGCCGATCAGATCGAAAATGCCCATCATCGACAGCAGGCCGGCGGCCTGCACCTCGCCGATGCCCATGTCGCCGCAAAACGCGATCAGATGCGTGCCGACCAGCCCGTTGGTGGTGAAGCCGCAGACGAAGAAGGTGGCGAACAGATACCAGAACACCCGCGTGCCGGCGGCACGGCGCAGCGTCGAGAACGTATGCGCCAGAAAGTTGCCCTGTGACGCAGGCGGCGTCGGCGGCACATCGTCAGCCTCGGCGCCATAGCGCACCATGCCGATCGATGCCGGCCGCTCCGGCACCAGCAGCCAGACCAGCGGTATCAGGGCAGCGGTCGCGATCGCGACCGCAATGACAACCGGCTGCCAGCCGCCCGACTGTGCCAGAGCGGCGATCAGCGGCAGGAACACCAGCATGCCCGAGGCACTGGAGGCCGACATCAATCCCATGACAAGGCCGCGATTGGTCTTGAACCAGCGATTGACGATGGTCGCGCCGAGCACGCTGGCGACGGCACCGGAACCAATGCCCGAGAACACGCCCCAGGTGATGAACAGATGCCACGGCTTGGTCATCAGCAGGCTGAGCATGGTCGAGCCCGACATCACCACCAGCGAGGCGAGCAGCGTGCGGCGCAGCCCGATGCGCTCCATCAGGGCTGCGGCAAATGGCCCCGTCAAACCGTAAAGCAGAATGCCGACACCGGCGGCCAGGGAGATGACGTCGCGGCGCCAGCCGAAACTGTTCTCGAGTGGCAGCATCATGACCGAGGGTGCGGAGCGCAGGCCAGCCGCGACCAGCAGGCTGAGGAAGATGACGCCGACCACGACGAAAGCGTAGCGCTGGCCAAAGGGGCGAGATTGAGTTATCATGTTACTGACCGGTACGTTGCAGGGTGGGAACATGTATACGTACCGATCGGTAACATTGTCAATCGAGTCACACGATGCCAACCGACAAAAATATTGAACTGACCATCAGCGACGGTCATGCATCCGCTCCGCCGAAAGCCGCCAAGAAGATCCTCGATGTGGCCTATGACCTGTTCTACCGGCGCGGCATCAGGGCGATCGGCGTCGACGAGATCGTCAAGCGTGCCGGCGTCACCAAGCCCAGCCTCTACCGCAGCTTTCCGTCCAAGGACGAACTGGCCGCTTCCTATCTCAGGCAATATGACCGTGAATACTGGGAGCGCTTCGACGAGGCGGTCGCCGCTCATCCCGGCGACCCGCGCGCTCAGATCAAGGCTTTCCTGACCCGCATCGGCAAGCGCACGCAGGTGGCGGACTATCGCGGCTGCGGCATGACCAATGCGGCGGTCGAATATCCCGACCACAGCCACCCGGCTCGCGTGGTCAGCGAGGCCAACAAGCAGGAACTGCGCCGCCGCCTGCGCGCCATGGCGGCTGCGATGGGCGCGCAAGACCCAGACACGCTCGGCGACGGCCTGCTGCTGCTGATCGAGGGCGCCTATATCAGCGGCCAGTTGTTCGGCCTCGGCGGTCCGGCGCAAGCGGTTGCCCGCAATGCCGACCTGCTGATCGAAGCCAGCTTGAAGAAATAGCGTTTGGCGCTACGCTGCGGCGGCTTGCAACGGAGATTGACCGCCATGCGTGCCATTCTGATCCCGCTTGTCCTGGTCGGTCTCGGTCAGGCGGCGCAAGCCGACGGCATTTCCAGCGCCTACACCGATCTGGATTCGAAAACGGACTGCGTGACCTACGCGCAGGCAGAAGAAGGCGACGGCGACTGGGCCGAACTCGCCTGTTCAGGCTATCGCGGCTATCCCGTACTGATCGCCTATGACGACGCCCGTGAATCGCTGTTCTACGGTTTTCCGCCCGGCGGCGACATGACGACGGTCTGGGAAAGCTTTTCCGGCCTCAATTCGTCCGGAGCCAAAGTCGAATGGCGCATCGAAACCAAGGGCGACACGGCAGTGCCCTATGCCGTCATCCATCGCCGCTCGATCAGCAATCCCGAGGACGAGAAAAAGCCGACCGAGGTGCTGCTCGTCGCCAAGGTCGGCCAGATGGACGCCCGCGACGGCTGCACCGTCGGCCTGGTGCTGGCCACCGGCAATCCCGTCGCCAACGACCAGGCGCGCAAGCTTGCCGACGACAAGGCACGCACCTTCGCCTGCGGCAAGGACAGACACACCGTCATCGGCAAAGTGCCGGCCTTCGGCCGGGTCGACAACTGACCGGTCGGGCTACTTGCTCGCCTTGGCCCGCTCGATCGCGTCGACGATCATCTTCTTGGCGTATTTGGAATCGTGCCAGCCTTCGATCTTGACCCATTTGCCGGGCTCGAGATCCTTGTAGTGCTCGAAGAAGTGCTGCACCTGCTGGCGCGTAATGTCGGGCAGCTGAGTGTATTCGGTGACGTTCTCGTAACGCAGCGTCAGTTTTGGCGACGGCACGGCGATGATCTTCTCATCCTGGCCGGCATTGTCTTCCATGATCAGCACGCCGATCGGCCGCACGTTGATGACGCAGCCCGGCACCAGCGCGCGCGTGTTGCAGACCAGCACGTCGATCGGATCGCCGTCGCCCGACAGCGTGTGCGGCACGAAGCCGTAATTGCCGGGGTAGCGCATCGAGGTGTGCAGGAAGCGGTCGACGAACAGCGTGCCGGCCTCCTTGTCCATCTCGTACTTGATCGGCTCGCCGCCGATCGGCACCTCGATGATGACGTTGACGTCCTCAGGCGGATTCTTTCCGCTGGCTATGGCTTCAATGCGCATGGCTTAAATCCCTCTCTCGATGGACGATCGATAGCGGGCGGCGCGTCATGGTGCAATGCGGCGAATGGTGCTGGGTGCGAATGGAACGCCCAATTGCCGAAAGGCCGGGTTGTCATTCCCAGACGAAAGCGACCTTCTTCAGCGCCTTTTGCTCGAAGATCTCGACGCCCTCGGCGACATCGCGGCCACCGGCGCCGGCATAGAAGGCAAGCGCGTTCTGGTTGTCCTCCAGCGCCCACACGACCATGCCTTTCAGCCCGTGATCGGCCAGCCGCGCCTTGGCCGCCGAAAACAGGCGGCTGCCGAGCCCGATGCCCTGATATTCCGGGCGCAGGTACAATTCGTAGATTTCGCCCTGCTGGCGCAGTTCACGGGCGCGGTTCTTGCCGATCGTCGCATAGCCGGCGATCTTGCCGCCGATTTCGACGACCAGAACGGTGGCGGCGCGGCGAATCGCATTCGCCCACCAGTCGGCGCCACGGCGGTTGATCATCGATGTCAGGGTCCGGTGCGGAATGATGCCGGAATAGGCGCCGCGCCAGGCCTCCAGATGCACCTCGGCGATGGCACTGGCATCGCGCGGGTCGGCTTTCCGGATGTCGATCGTCAGCGTATTCATGATTTGTTAACCATAAACCCGCATCGCCCGATTGCAAGGGTCCGGGCCGCCAGCCGGCTGCTTTCTCACAGGCGATCACCGCCCTGGTGAGGGGCCTTCAAGACTTCTGTGGAAAGGCTCAAATCTCGACGAGATGGTCGTCGAGCTCGTTGCTGTCGCCCGCAGTGACCGGGAAATGCTCGGCCAGCACCGCACCCACCAACTCGATCGCCTTGACGAAGCCGTCGGCAAGCCGGTCGTCGCCGGCATGCGCGGTAAGGTCGCGCACGACGCCGTCCCAGACATGCTGGCCGACCTTGGCGTCGATACCCGAATCGGCAACCACCTCGGCATAGCGCTCGGCGATCGAGACGAAGACCAGCACGCCGGTGCGCGCCGTGGTGCGGTGGACGTTGCGGGCGAGGAACTGCTTGATCGCGTTGGCGTGCGCCGCCTGGTAGCGCAGCCGCCTCGGCACCAGGTGGATGCGCATACCAGGCAGCGCCCACAACAAGGCCAGCACGCAGGCAAGCGCCAGGAGCTGGGCGAGGACGAAATGCGGCAGCCGGATCGACAGCCACCAGGCCTCCAGACCGTAGCCGACCGCCAGGCTGACGAACAGCATGCACACGGTCGCCATGAAGGCGGCCGGGAAGAAATAGCCGTCGCTGGCATGCGCCACGACACAGTAGATTTCGCCGTCGGTTTTCTCCTCGGCGGCGTGGATCGCGGTTGCGATGCGCTCATGATCCTGCGGGCTGATTGGTCGTGTTGCCATGATCTGTCTCACCAGCTTCCTGAAGAACCGCCACCACCCGACGAGCCGCCGCCACCGGAAAATCCGCCACCGCCGCTTGACCCCGAAGACCAGCCGCTGCCCGACGACGAACCGGTTGTCCAGCCAGTGCCCGAGTACCCGCTCGGCCCGCGGCCATAACGAAACGTCATGCCCAGCCATTTGTACACGCCCGGCGACAGTTTCGTGCCGAACATCGGCGGCAGGAACGCCATCGCCATCCCGCCGAAGAACATCGTCGCCCACAGGATCAGGAACACGGCAAAGATCGGATCGATGGACGTGCCGTCATCGGCGGGATTGCGCTTGCCCCGCGCTTCCAGTTCTTCGGGATTGCCCTCCAGCACCATGACCATGTCATCGACGGCTTTGCTGATGCCGCCGGAGAAGTCCCCGGCGCGGAAGGCCGGCACCATGTCATTTTCGATGATCAGCTTGGTGTGCAGGTCGGTCAGCGTGCCTTCCAGCCCATAACCGACCTCGATGCGCATCTTGCGGTCGTTCGGGGCAACCAGCAGCAGCACGCCATTGTTCTCGCCCGCCTGGCCAAGTTTCCAGAAGCGGAACAGCCGGTTGGCGTAAGGCTCGATCTCCTCGCCATCGAGGCTGGGAATCGTCGCGACGACGATCTGGTCGGAGCCTTTCGTCTCGAAATCGGCGAGTTTTTGGGTCAGCGCCGCCCTGGTCGCGGCGTCGATGATGCCGGCATTGTCGACGACACGGCCGGTCAGCGCCGGCAGGTCGGCCGCGTAGGCCATGACGCAGGAGAACAGCACGACCGCAGCAATCAGGACGGCCGAGGCGAGGCGGTCGCGTTTCGACAGGCTGATGCTGGATACCATCATGCCATCACCAGCTTCCCGACGAGCCGCCGCCGCCGGACGAACCGCCGCCGCCGGAAAAGCCTCCACCGCTGCTTGACCCCGAAGACCAGCCGCCGCCGGAACTCCCCGACGACCAGCCGCCACTGGAGGATCGCCGGCTTGGCTCGAAGGTCATGCCAAGCCAGCGGTAGCGGCCGGGGCCAAGCTTCTGGCCGAAGATCGGCGGCAGCACGGAAGCCGCAATGCTGCCGAAGAAGATGATCGCCCAGATGCTGATGAAGACGGCGAAGAACAGGTCGTCGGAATCGAAAGGCGCTTGCTGGTTGCGCTCGCCGCGCGCCTCCAGCTCCGCCGGATTGCCTTCCAGCACCATGACCATGTCGTCGACGGCCTTGCTGATACCGCCCGAGAAGTCCCCGGCGCGGAAGGCCGGCACCATGTCATTCTCGATGATCAGCTTGGTGTGCAGGTC
>NZ_RZPI01000170.1:0-8916 GCF_003998715.1 Mesorhizobium sp. M7A.F.Ca.CA.002.15.2.1 | reverse complement strand
CGGTTCGCACACCCGCGTGATCGTCACCGCTGGCGATGCCGGTGTCTTCGCGTTCAGCGTCTCCTGCACGTTGAACACCGCGTCGCGGTCGCCGTCCTCGGCGACGGTGAAGACGGTTTGCGCGGCTTGCACCACTTGGCCGGTTTCGACTTGGCGGGCGGTGATCACGCCGGCGGCACCGGCCTTGAGCTCGGTGAAGGACAGGTTTTGCTGGGCGTTGGAGAAAGCGCTCTGCGCGGCTTCGACGCTGCCTTGTGCCACCTTCAGGGCCTGGTCCGCGGCGTCATAGTCGCGCCTGGTGGTGAAGCCCTGCGCCAGCAGCGTTTTCTGCCGCTCGAAGGCGGCAACGGACTGGGTCAGTTGCGCCTTGGCTGCATCAAGATCGGCCTGCGCCGAGCGCAGGTCGGATTCCTGCTCCTGCGGGTCGATGCGGGCGAGCACCGTGCCTTGATCGACATGCTGGCCGACATCGACAAACCGTTCGGCGACGCGACCGCCGACCCGGAACGACAGATTGTTCAGCGTACGCGCCGCGATCACCCCGGTCAGCGAAGTCCTTGGCGCATAGTCGGCCATCGCCACCGTTTCGGTGCGCACCATGATCTGCAGTTTCTTGTCCGCCGCTTCCTGCTTCTGACAGCCGGCCAGAAGCAGCGCCGCCGTGCAGGCGAAAAGCGCCGGGGCGGCTGGAAAAGACAAAAGACCGGGAGCTTTGACCGATGGCTGCGAGACGGGCGAAGTCACGTTCCTGCTCATGGGCTCTCCCGACCGCGGGCCGCTCGCTGATCGCGGTGCCTCGCGGCCATCCAGAGGATAGTCGATCCCCGGGAAAAGGAAACCGGTCTCGTACGTGTATCGCCCGACTGGCTAAGCGCCGGGATCTGCCCACCGCAGGCCCAATCGCCTGCCGGTGGTGCCGACTTGAGGAAAACGTGAAATAAGGTCAGAAGACATCTCAACGGCATCAAACAGGACGGGCGCCGGCCCGGTGAGGGATACGATGAAGAATTCAGCCATTTCCGAACGCAAGAACCAATCGATTTCCCGCGGCGTCGGCATGACCACGCAGATTTATGCCGACCGGGCTGAGAATTCGGAAATCTGGGATGTCGAGGGGCGTCGCTATATCGATTTCTCGTCGGGCATCGCCGTCGTCAACACCGGGCATCGCCATCCCAGGGTGATCGAGGCGGTCAAGGCACAGCTCGACCGCTTCACCCACACCTGCCACCAGGTGGTGCCCTATGAGAGCTATGTGCGCCTGGCCGAACGGCTGAACGGCATGCTGCCCGGCAAGTTCGAGAAGAAGACGATCTTCGTCACCACCGGGGCCGAGGCTGTCGAGAACGCCATCAAGATCGCCCGCAATGCCACCGGCCGTCAGGCGGTCATTGCCTTCGCCGGCGGCTTCCATGGCCGCACCTTCATGGGCATGGCGCTGACCGGCAAGGTCGTGCCTTACAAGGTCGGCTTCGGCGCCATGCCGGGCGATGTCTACCATGCGCCGTTTCCTGTGCCGCTGCACGGTGTCTCGGTCGCCGACTCGCTGGCGGCGCTCGACCGGTTGTTCAAGGCCGATGTGGATCCGGCGCGCGTCGCCGCCATCATCATCGAGCCGGTTCAGGGCGAGGGCGGCTTCTACGACGCGCCGCGGGATTTCCTGGTTGCGCTGCGCAAGCTTTGCGACCAGCACGGCATGCTGCTGATCGCCGACGAAGTGCAGACCGGCTTTGCCCGCACCGGCAAGATGTTTGCTATGGATCACCATGAGGTGGCCGCCGACATCACCACCATGGCCAAGAGCCTGGCCGGCGGCTTTCCTCTGGCGGCGGTCACCGGCCGCGCCGAAATCATGGATGCGCCCGGCCCCGGCGGGCTCGGCGGCACCTATGGCGGCAGTCCGATCGGCGTTGCCGCGGCGCACGCCGTGCTCGACGTGATCGAGGATGAAAAGCTGTGCGACCGCGCCAATACGCTGGGCGCAAGGCTGAAACAGCGGCTGCAGTCGATCCGCGACGACGTGCCCGAGATCGTCGACATCAGAGGTCTCGGCTTCATGAACGCGGTCGAGTTCAACGACGTCAAGAAGGGCCTGCCCTCAGCCGAGATCGCCAATGCGATCCGGTTGAAGGCGCTCGACAAGGGCCTGATCCTGTTGACCTGCGGCGTCTACGGCAACGTCATCCGCTTCCTGGCGCCGATCACCATCCAGGACGAAGTCATGAACGAAGCACTCGACATTCTGGAAAGCTCGATCCGCGAAGTCTGCGCCGCCTGATCAGTAAGGTGCCGCGCCTGAGGGACGGAATTATCCCGCCGCTCTGGCGGGCTCATTCTCGAGGAAAGCAGCCAGTGCCGCTTTCAGCCCCTCGGGGCCAGCGGCCACCGTCTGCGGCGTCGGCGAGAAGCCGGCGCCCAACATCTTGCGGCCAAGCATATGGTCGCCCGGACGGTTGACCGATTCGATGCCGAGCAGCCGGTCGCCGGCATAGTGGTAGATCGAGAATTTGTTGTCGGGAAGGCCGCCCAGCACGACATGGCTGTCGCCGCCGGCGGTCAGGCCGACCATCTGCAGCTTCATGTCGCCGATGTCGGACCAGAACCATGGCACCGCAGAATAGGCGTCGGCATGGCCTGATATCGTGCGCGCGGCAAGCCGCGCCTGGTCGGTGGCATTCTGCACCGATTCCAGCCGCACGTCGCCGCCGGTGAACCAGTGACGGTAAGAGGCAGCATCGCCAATAGCGAGAATCTCCGGCACCGAAGTCCGCATCTGGTGATCGACGCGGATGCCGTTGGCGATGCCGAGGCCAGCTTCCTGTGCCAGTTCGACATTCGGCACGGCACCAATGCCGACAATGACCATGCGCGCCGGCAGTCTTTCGCCTGACGAGGTGATCGCGGCCACGACATGACCGTTTTCGCCTTCGAGCCCGGCGATCGAGGTGCCGGTGAGGATGCGCACGCCCGTCGCTTCCAGCCGTTGCCGGACGTGGCTCGCCACCACCGGCGCCACGGCGCGGCCGAGCAGCCGGTCCACCGCCTCGACCACTGTCACCGTGCGGCCGGCGGCCCTCAACGTGGCTGCGATCTCCAGCCCGATGAAACCGCCGCCGAGGATGACGACTTCGTCGGTTTGCGCGCTGAGGTCGCGAATCAGCCGCGCATCGGCCAGCGAGCGCAGCGACAGCACCCCGGACAGATCGGCACCGGGCAGCGGCAGCGTGCGCGGGCGCGAGCCTGTCGCCAGGATCAGGTGGTCGAAGGCAAGCGCACCACCGCCGGCAATATCCAAACTGCGGCGTCCGGCATCGATGCGATCGATCCTGACGCCAGGCCGGTAGTCGATGGCGCTGCCGGTGTAAAAGGCCTCGCCGCGCAAGGGTTGTGGCTTGGCCTCGGCATCCTTGATGAAGGTCTTCGACAGCGGCGGCTTGTGGTAGGGCAGTTCGTCCTCATCTCCGACGAGGATTACCGGTCCGTCATAACCGTCCTCGCGCAGACTTGCGGCCGCTTGCACGCCCGCATGGCCCGCGCCGACAATGACCACACCGTTCTTCATCGCACTCAATCCCGATTCTACCCTAGGATGTTCCGCCAGATGGCAATTGTCTGGCACCGCTGCAAGCGAGCTTTTGCGGGTCGCATCCGGGATGGCGGCTGTCAATCGCACAGTTCAGCGGCAAGACCGGTGCAGGAAAATGCATAAAGTTGACAGTCGCAGTTTAGAATAATTCTAAACTGTTGTTTCGATTGACTTTTCTTGCGGATTGTCATTGACATCCGACGGTGTCGCAGCTTTATGGAAGCTCGCGCGTCAGCGCATCCCTTTAATGTCTGGGCCTTGAACCCTTTCGATTGGAGGCATTTTGGTGTCTTTCTTCCGCGAACCGCGCGATGGCGCGGCATCTCTTGCGCCCAATGGCCCGCAGATGGCCTGGCGCCGGTTGCTGCGCGCGCCGTTTACAGAATTTCCGAGAAACTGGAGAGTGATCATGACAGCACGATATGGCAGCAGGCTTGCGGCGATCGGCGCCACTGCCCTGCTGACGGCGGCGGTATTCGTGTTGCCGGCAAAGGCGGAAACCGATGTAAAGGCGGTCATCAAGACCTATTCCGACATCGCGCTCGCGAAATACGAAGATTCGCTGACCACCGCGCAGGCGCTCGACAAGGCGGTCGACGCGCTGCTCGCCACGCCATCGGTGGAAACCCTCAACGCTGCCCGTGACGCCTGGAAGGCATCGCGCGTTCCCTACCAGCAGACCGAAGTCTACCGCTTCGGCAACAAGATCGTCGACGACTGGGAAGGCAAGGTGAATTCCTGGCCGCTGGATGAAGGCTTGATCGACTATGTCGCCAAGAGCTACGGCACCGAATCGGACGCGAACGCGCTCTACACGGCCAATGTGATCGCCAACAAGGAGATCGAGATCAACGGCAAGAAGGTCGATGCATCGAAGCTTTCGCCGGAATTCCTCTCCGGCACGCTGCAGGGAGCCGGCGGCATCGAGGCCAATGTCGCCACCGGCTATCACGCCATCGAATTCCTGCTCTGGGGCCAGGACCTGCATGGCACCGGCCCGGGTGCCGGCGAGCGCCCCGACACCGACTACGACCTCAAGAACTGCACCGGCGGTAATTGCGACCGCCGCGCCGAGTATCTGAAATCGGCCAGCGACCTTCTGGTTTCGGATCTTCAGGAGATGGTCGGCAACTGGAAGGAAGACGGCGCCGCCCGCAAGGCTCTTGTCGATGGCGAGCCGAACACGGCGATCTCGACGATCTTCACCGGCATGGGCTCGCTGTCCTACGGCGAACTGGCCGGCGAGCGCATGAAGCTCGGCCTACTGCTGCATGATCCGGAAGAGGAGCACGATTGCTTCTCCGACAACACCTACAATTCGCATCTCTACGACGCCATCGGCATTCGCGCGGCCTATCATGCGAGCTACACGCGTCTCGACGGCACCATCGTTTCGGGTCCTTCGGTGGCCGATATGGTGAAGGCGGCCGACCCGGCGATCGACAAGGAACTGTCTGACAAGCTCGATGTTTCGGTCGCCAAGATGGAGGCGATCAAGGCGCGTGCACTGGCCGGCGAGGCCTATGACCAGCAGATCGCCGAGGGCAACATTGAGGGCAATGCCACCGTCCAGGCGGCGATCGATGCGCTGATCGATCAGACCAAGTCGATTGAGCGCGCCGTCGGCTCCCTGAAGCTCAGCACCATCGCCTTCGAAGGGTCCGACAGCCTCGACGCGCCGGACAAGGTGTTCAAGTAAGGGGTAAACGACGGAGACTGACCCGGAGCCGGACAACCGGCTTTGGAACGGCCTCCGCCAGAAGATCAAGCCACACGGCGCGGGAGACGCCGTCAGCCAGCCGAGCAAGCCAATGCTGATTTGTCATTGCAACATCATCACCGAGAAGGAGATCGAGCAGACGATCGTCGGGCTGCTGGACCAGGATCCCTGGCAGTTGATCGTGCCGGCGAAGATCTATCATGCAATGCAAAAGCGCGGTCGCTGTTGCGGCTGCTTCCCAAATGTGGTGGAAACGATCATTCGGGTCACCGAAAACTACCACGCCCGCTCGGAGGCGAGCGGCGTGGATGTCGTTTCACACCTGGATCGCGTCAGAGGCCTGCGCATCCAATACGGGAGCAGAATTCATGAAAGGCGATCCGCAGATCATCGAGCGGCTTAACGAGGCCCTTTTTCTGGAGCTTGGGGCCGTCAATCAGTACTGGGTGCATTTCCGTCTGCTTGAGGACTGGGGATACGCGAAGCTGGCAAAGAAGGAGCGGGCGGAATCGATCGAGGAGATGCACCATGCCGACAAGCTCGTCGCCCGCATCATCTTCCTCGAAGGCCATCCGAACCTGCAGTCCGTGGCGCCGCTGCGCATCGGGCAGAACGTCAAGGAAGTGCTCGAATCCGACCTTGCCGGAGAATATGACGCACGTACCGCCTACAAGCGTTCGCGCGAAATCTGCAACGACGCCGGCGACTACGTGACGATGAAGCTGTTCGAGGAATTGCTGGCCGACGAGGAGGGTCACATCGACTTTCTTGAGACGCAGCTCGACCTGCTTGCCTCGATCGGCGAGGAGAAATACGGCCAGCTCAACGCCGCATCGGCAGACGAGGCGGAGTAAGGGCATGCGGGAATGCGGCGCCTGCTAGAATTCGTGCGCCGCTCGCGGCGGGCCAATGGCTCGCCGCCCCCTGAGAAGACGCCAGCCGGATTGGCGCGTCGGCGCTGTGTCATGCTCGTGTTGGCGCTTACCTCTTCGGCGATGGCGGGTGATCTTCAGCCGGCCGGCTTCGCTACCACGCGCACCGACCTCAATGCGAAGGATCAGGCGCGCGCCATCGCCGTCACCAGGCCGACCACGGATTTTTCCAGGCCAGAGCCGTTCGAACTGATGCAAGGTGGCGCCGGCACGTCCCGAAAGGACGTCAGCCGCGATTCCTTCTCGCAATCCTCGGCCAACCTCACCTTCGAGGAACAGGGCGACTTCAAGCTTGGCAATGCCCTTTTCCGCAAGAACTGGGTCTCGTCGCCATCCTCGACGCAGGCGTCGGACGGGCTCGGCCCGCTGTTCAACGAACGTGCCTGCCAGAACTGTCATCTGAAGGACGGCCGCGGCCGCCCGCCGCAAGGCGACGCCGGCACCACGTCGATGTTCCTGCGGCTGGCCCGCGACGCCAGCAGCGTGGAAGAGAAGGCGGCGCTTGCCGACCATGAGGTGCTCAACTTCCCCGACCCGGTCTACGGCAGGCAATTGCAGGAGCTCGCCGTACCCGGCCTGCCCGGTGAAGGCAGGATGCATATCGACTATCAGGAACGTAAGGTAGAGCTGACGGACGGCGCTGTGATCTCCTTGCGCAAGCCGAGCTATTCGGTTGACGGCCTTGGCTACGGGCCGCTTGACCCACGCACCACACTGTCGCCGCGCCTGACCCCGCCGATGATCGGCCTGGGCCTGATCGAACAGATCGCGCCGTCTGATATTCTCGCCCAAGCCGATCCGGACGACAGGGACGGCGACGGCATTTCCGGCAGGCCGAACATCGTGCGCGATAGCCTGAACGGGGAACTGACGCTCGGCCGCTTCGGCTGGAAGGCGCAGACCGCGTCGATCCGCCAGCAGGCGGCGGATGCCTTTGCCGGCGACATCGGCATCTCGACGCTCGAAGAGCCGAGGCATTGGGGCGATTGCACTGCTGCGGAGGCAAAATGCCTCGCCATGCCGAACGGCGTGCAGCAGCGTCTTGGCCCGGTCGAGGCGCCGCCGCCGGTGATGGATCTCGTCACCTTCTATTCGCAGAACCTGGCCGTGCCGTCGCGCCGGGACCTCGACCGGCCGGACGTGCTCGCGGGCAAAAAGACATTCTACGAGATCGGCTGCATTGCCTGCCATACGCCGAAATTCGTCACGCGCCGCGATACGCCCAATAAGGCGCAGGCCTTCCAGTTGATCTGGCCCTATTCCGACTTCCTGCTGCACGACATGGGGCCTGATCTGGCCGATGGCCAGGCCGTGGGCGATGCGACGGGCAATGAGTGGCGCACGCCGCCGCTGTGGGGCATCGGCCTGACCGAGACAGTCAACGGCAATTCCTTCTTTCTGCATGACGGGCGCGCGCGCAGCCTGGCTGAGGCGATCCTGTGGCATGGCGGCGAGGCGCAGAAAGCGCGCGACCGTTTTGCCGCCGCTAACGCGACCGAGCGTGACGCATTGCTCAAATTCCTGGAGTCACTGTGATGTTCAAGCGTTCTGCATTGTTTTTCGCTCTTCCGCTGGCCCTGCTGGGCGTTGTCCCTGCGTCGGCGGCGGTCAAAGCCTCCGACATCATCCAGCGGGCGATCGATGGCTTCGTCCGCCCGGCCTATGCCGGCCTGCACGAGCATGCGGAAGCCTTGACCGGATCCATGCGCAAGCTGTGCGTCACGCCCTCGCAAGGAGAGCTCGATGCCGCACGCGCCGAATTCTCCGCCACCGTCTATGCCTGGTCGTCAGCCGAAATCATCGGCTTCGGGCCGATCAAGGAGAACAACCGGCTGGAACGCATGCTGTTCTGGCCGGATCGCAAGAGCATTGGCCTGAAGCAGGTGCAGGCGGCGCTGTCGGCGAAGGATCCAACCGCCACAGATCCGGCACAGCTGGCCGGCAAGAGCGTCGCCATGCAGGGGCTGGGCGCGCTGGAGTTCGTGCTTTACGGCGACGGCGCCGATGCACTGGCCGGCAAGGATGATTCCTACCGCTGCGCCTATGGCACTGCTGTTGCCGGCAACATCGAAACCATGGCCGGCGAGGTCAGCGCCGCCTGGAACAAACCGGACGGCTTTGCAGCGCTTTGGGCCAATCCGGGGCCGCAGAACCCGCTCTACCGCGACGGCAATGAAGCGGTGACCGAACTGGTCGGCGTCTTCATCAACGAGCTGGAAATGGTGCGTGACGTGCGCCTGAAAGGGTTTTTCGGCGGCAAGCCGGACGCGGACAAGCCGAAACAAGCGATCTATTGGCGCTCGCAAAACACCACCGCGTCACTGGCCGGCAATCTCTCCGGCATCGATACGCTGTTCCAGGCCTCGAAACTTGGCGACGCCCTGCCGGCCGATGCGCGCTGGATGGCCGAAGCGATCCACATCCAATTGGTCAACGGTGTCGCCACCGCCAAGGCCGTCAGCGGTCCAATCGACAAGGCGCTTGCCGATCCGGCATTGCGCGACAAGCTCGATCATTTCGCGCTGATCACCTCCAGCCTGTCGACCCTGATCGGGACCAGGTTGACCGCTGAATTCGGCCTGACCGCAGGCTTCTCCTCGCTGGATGGGGACTGAATTGAAAACCCCGCTGATAGATCGCCGCGATTTCCTGAGAGCTGCAGGCGTTGGCTTCATGGC
>NZ_RZPI01000016.1:0-23487 GCF_003998715.1 Mesorhizobium sp. M7A.F.Ca.CA.002.15.2.1 | reverse complement strand
GGCATGCGGCGCCACCGCGTTCATGAACATGATGGTGATGCCGGTGATGAAGGCGGCCATCGAGCCGACGGAAAGATCGAGCCCCCCCGACGAGATCACAAATGTCGCGCCGACCGCGATAATGGCGATGAAGGCGCTGCGGGTGATGACGTTGGCGAGGTTGGTGGCGGACAGGAAATCGGGGTTGATGAGGTAACCGGCCACCAGCAGAGCTGCCAGCGCAAGAAAAGGCCCGATATCGGTCCAACTGATGTTGAGATCGAGGGGGCGACGCCTGGGTGCGGATTCGCTCATGACAGCCATTTTGTGCCTCCCTTGGCTTTTGGCCCTGGCTTGGGGCCACTGGTCGCCAGTACCGCCACATTGCTTTCGGTCATTTCGGCGCCACTGACCTCGCCGGTGATGCGGCCTTCGCGCATCACCAGGATGCGGTCGCAGATGCCGATCAATTCCTGCATCTCCGAAGAGATGACGATGCAGGCCTTGCCCTTGGCCACAAGCTCCTGGATGAAGGCATAGATCTGCGCCTTGTTGGCGATGTCGATGCCACGCGTGGGCTCGTCGATAATGACCACCGAAGGATCGGTCAGCAGCACCTTCGCCAGCAGCAGCTTCTGCTGATTGCCCCCGGAAAGCTGGGCCGCTTTGGCGCCGAGGCTCTTCAGCCTGATGTCATATGTCTCCACGGCCTGTTCCAGGGCTTGCGCTTCGCGGCGCCGACCCATCGAGAGGCCGGGATGGAACACATCGAGCGCCGACAGCGTCAGGTTAGGCGCCAAGTGCTCTTGCAGCAGCAGTCCCTTGCCCTTGCGATCCTCGGTCAGGTAACCGACGCCGGCGTCGATCGCCGCGCGCGGCGATTGGAAATGGACCGACTTGCCCTCAAGTTCGATCTTGGCAACTGCCGGGCGCAAGCCGATAATGCCCTCGAAGAGTTCGGTTCGGCCTGCGCCGACCATACCGGCGAACCCCAGGATCTCGCCCTTGTGGACCGTGAACGACACGTCCTCCACATAGCCGGGAACGGAGGCGTTCCTCACGCTCAGCATCGGTACATCCGAAGGCGCTGCGGTTCTCTCAGGATAGAGCGCTGCCAGTTCGCGCCCGACCATCAGCCGCGCCATGTCCATCTGGCTCAGCGTCTTGCCGGGATAGGTGCCGACCATCTTGCCGTCGCGCAGAACGGTCACTTTGTCTGCGACCCGCTGCACCTCATCCAACCGGTGGCTGATATAGAGCACGGCGGTGCCGTGAGCCTTGAGTTGCAGGACGATCTCCAGCAGGCGCTCGACCTCGCCACCGGTCAGAACGGCGGTCGGCTCGTCGAAGATAACCACCTTGTGGTCGTCAAGCAGGGCGCGAGCGATCTGCACCATCTGCCGGTCTGCCAGCGAAACGTCGCGCACCAGTGCCCTTGGCGAGACCGCGCAGCCGATCTGCGCCAGTTTCTCGGTTGCCAGCCGGCGCATGGTGCGGTCATCCACGACATGGCCACGCGAAAGCTCTCGCCCAAGAAACAGATTGTCGGTGACCGTGAGCCCCTCGGCGAGCAGGATCTCCTGATGAACCAAAGCGATACCGGCATCCTGTGCTTGGGCAGGCTTGGCAAATTTCACCGCGTGTCCGTTCATCGACAACGTGCCGTGGCTTGGCTCGACATAGCCGGACAGCAGCCGCATCAACGTCGACTTGCCGGCACCGTTCTCGCCAATGATGGCATGGATCTCTCCCGGCAGGACGTCCAGGGTGACGTCCGACAGCACCGTCACTGGGCCGTATTGCTTGGACAATTCCTGGGCGCGCAGCACCGGTTCAAGCGAACCAGGCGCTTCGCTGGACAACGTGCTCCCGCCCTCCCCGGCGATATTCGCGGCAATGGACATCCGTTCCGACCTCAATCGAATGCCGGGAGCAGGCGATCGCGCGAGTGCTCGATATGGATGCGCATCGCCTTTTCGGCGGCATCGGGATCGGCCGAGCCGAACGCGGCAAGGATCGCCTCGTGTTCGTCAAGCGCCTCCTCGGTCACGCGTGCATGGAACATCAGGCGGAAGATGTGGAAGTGCGTGTGCTGGTGGCTCAACGTCTCACGGATGAGTTCGTTTTGAGAAAACTCCATGATCTTGTCGTGGAAGATCGCATCCTGTCTGGCGAAATTCGAATAGCGCACGCGATCATCCTTGCCTTCGCGGCGTGACATCACGCCGGCAGCTTCGAGCAACAGATCGAGCTTGGCGTCGTCCATCGTTGCGGCGGCCTTTGCGGCGCCATGCGGCTCGAGCAGCAGACGCATCTCGTATAATTCGTCGAAACGGCGCCGGGTGATCTGGGGCGCGGCACGATAACCGATCAGATGCGTCTTGAGCACCAGGCCTTCGCCTTCGAGCCGTCCGAGGGCTTCCCGGATCGGCGTGTGCGAGACGTTGAATTCCTTGACCAAGCTGTCGACTGTGATGCGCGAGCCGGGGGGGATCTTCAGCGCCATCAACTGCGCGAAGATGGCTTCATAGACATCTTCGACGAGACTGTTGGCGCGCTGGATGCGACCAGCTCCAATGCTGGCGTCGCTTGGGTCGGGTAAGTTTGCGGTCTGCATATTTTGCCTCTTGACAGTGAGGACTGCTAACACGATGGTTCCGCGGATGCAATCCTATATCCTATACGATTTTAAAGCGGATATCTTTTAAGTGCGAGAGACACACTCTTAAACCGTCCGATCCAGACCGAGTTCAATGCCTCCGTTTCCAGTCAGCAGCCGTCAAAGGAACAATCATGACCCTCTTCGCCGCCCTGCGGTTGCCGCGTGAAATCCTGTTCGGGAAGGGGCAACGCCATGTGCTGCCGACGGTCGCCGCCCGGTTCGGCCGACGCGCGCTGGTCTGCACCGACGAGCGTTTCGCGGGCACAACGGTATTCGCCGACATTATCAAGTCCCTTCAGTCAGCCTCGATCGAGGTCCTGGTGCATGATCGTGTTCTGCCCGACGTGCCACGCGATACGGTCGGCATCTGCGTCGAGGAAGCGAAGGGGTTCGGGCCGGATATGGTGATCGGCATCGGCGGCGGCAGCTGTCTCGATTTCGCCAAATGCGCCACCCTGCTGCTCAGCCATGGCGGCAAGCTCCAGGACTATTACGGGGAGTTCAAGGTGCCGGGTCAGACACTGCCGCTGATCGCCGTACCCACCACGGCCGGCACCGGCTCCGAGGTGACGCCGGTCGCGGTGATTTCCGACCCGGACCGGACGCTCAAGGTCGGCATATCGAGCCCTCACCTTATCGCCGCGGTCGCTCTGTGCGATCCCGAGCTGACAATGACCTGTCCGCCTGGCCTGACCGCGATCGCCGGCGCCGACGCTTTGACCCATGCGATTGAGGCCTTCACCGCCATGCGGCGCGGTGAAGATCCCAATCTGCCGCAACAGCATGTCTTCATCGGCAAGACTGCGCTGACAGACCATTTCGCGTTGCTCGCGATAAAGCTGCTTGGCCGGAGTCTGGAGAAAGCCTGCAGCGACGGCACGGATGCCGACGCGCGTGCCGATGTCATGATGGGCGCTCTGGCGGCGGGCTGCGCGTTCGGCACCGCCGGCACGGCGGCGGCGCATGCCGTGCAATACCCGGCAGGCGCCCTCACCCACACCGCCCATGGTTTGGGCGTGGCCACAATGATGCCTTACGTGATGACCTATAACAGCCGCGTCGCCGCTCACGAGATGGCAGAGATCGGCGCGGCACTTGGCTTGGAGGCCAAGGCGCGAACCGCCGACGCGATGGCAGCCGCCACGATCGAGGAGATCAGGCGATTGTTCGCGGCGATCGGTATTACGCCAACATTGGCGGATCTGGGCCTCCCTGCCGATAAGCTTGAGTGGACCGCCGAGCAAGCGCTCGGCATCGACCGCCTGATCAAGAACAATCCGCGTGCGTTCGATCTCGGCACGATGCGACGCCTCGTCCAGGCTGCCCATGACGGCGACCTCGCCGCCTGCGTTATGTGAGAAACGGAACAAAGCGATGAATTTGAACACTCAGCAACTCGACCAGGATGGCTATGACGTGCGCGGTTTTTCGCACGGACTCTACATCGACGGCACTTGGCGGTCGTCCTCCGACGGTCGGCTCATCGATGTCGTCGATCCCTCCTCCGGGGCGGTGATCGCGGCGGTTCCCGATGCGACGGTCGAGGACGCCACCGCCGCCGTCGAGGCGGCGGCCAAAGCAGCTAGGAGATGGCGGGAAACTGCGCCGCGCAAACGCTCGGAAATCCTTCGGCGCTGTTTCGAACTGATGGTCGAACGCTCCGAAACGCTCGCCATGCTGATCTCGCTGGAGAACGGCAAGGCGCTGCGCGACGCGCGCGGCGAAGTGGCTTATGCCGCCGAGTTCTTCCGCTGGAATGCCGAAGAGGCGGTCCGGATCACCGGTGAATTCGGCACCGCGCCATCCGGCACCAACCGGATCGTGGTCGATTATGAGCCGATCGGAATTTGCGTGCTGATCACACCGTGGAATTTTCCGGCCGCGATGGCGACCCGCAAGATCGCGCCGGCGCTGGCGGCAGGCTGCACTGTCGTCCTGAAGCCGGCCAGCGAAACACCACTGACGGCCTATGCGCTGGCGGCACTCTACAGCGAAGCCGGCGTGCCTGCCGGCGTCGTCAACGTGCTGACCACGACCAGTCCCGGGCCGCTGACTTCGGCCATGCTTGCCGATCCGCGGGTCAGGAAGCTGTCCTTCACGGGGTCGACGGGTGTCGGCCGAACCTTGCTCGGCGAGGCTTCAAAGCATGTCATTTCGTGTTCTATGGAACTCGGCGGCAATGCCCCGTTTGTCGTCTTCGACGATGCCGATCTCGACGCCGCCCTCGATGGCGCGATGATCGCCAAGATGCGCAACGCCGGCGAAGCCTGCACCGCCGCCAATCGCCTCTATGTGCAATCGGGAATCTATGATGCTTTTGCCGACGGGCTCCGCAAGCGCATGGCGGCACTTAAGGTGGGGGCGGGCCCGAATGCCGACACCGAGTGCGGGCCGATGATCACCAGAAAGGCTGTCGACAAGATCGATCGCCTGGTCAAGGACGCGGTGGGCCGGGGAGCCAAGGTGCTTTGCGGCGGGGCGATTTCGGAGGAAGAAGGATTCTTCTATCCGCCAACAGTGCTGTCCGAGGTGCCGCCGGATGCGGAGATGGCGCACGAGGAGATTTTCGGCCCGGTGGCACCTATCACACGCTTCGACACCGAGGCCCAGGCCATCGCCCATGCTAACAACACGGAATATGGCCTGGCCGCTTATATATACACACGCGATGTTGGGCGCGGCATGCGGGTGGCGTCGGGGATCGAGGCCGGCATGATCGGCCTCAACCGGGGACTGATGTCGGATCCGGCCGCACCATTCGGAGGCGTCAAGCAGAGCGGCCTTGGCCGCGAAGGCGGCCAGCACCACGGCATCGCCGAGTTCATGGAGGCTAAATATATTGCCGTCACCTTCTGAACCGGCAGTCATGTCAAAGGACCCTTTCCGCACGCGCGACCATGTGGCCGATTTTGACGATATCGTGGCCGACATAGTGACTCGCAGCGCCGAAACCCGGGCGACCCTGCCGATATCGGCGGGTATCGCCTATGGCGAGGGCGAGGCCGAAAGGTTGGACCTGTTCTTTCCGCCCGGTGTGCGCAGGGATCTTCCCGTGCACATCTTCATCCATGGTGGCTACTGGCGCATGTTCTCCAGAAGCGACTATTCTTATGTAGCGAACACAGTCACCAAAGCTGGGGCGATCGCGGTCATCGTCGATTATGCGCTGATGCCCGAATTCAGGATGGCGGCAATCGTCGACCAGATCCGGCGTGCCAAACAATGGGTGCTGGACAATATAGCCGCCCATGGCGGCGACCCTGCCCGGCTAAGCGTAAGTGGTCATTCGGCGGGTGCGCACCTGGCCACATTCCTGTTCGAAAAGGCGCCAATGCCGTCGCGCATACGTGCGGCGCTGCTGCTAGGCGGCCTTTACGACCTCAAGCCCCTTCAGACCTCCTTCCTCCAGCCGTTAATCGGCATCACCGATGAGGAGGCAGCTGCCTTCACCCCAATGACGCGGTGGCATGACCCGGAGACGGCAGCGACCATTCTCGTCGGAGATCAGGAAACGTCACCTTTTCACCAGCAGGCCGCCGACTTCGGAAAGCGCTTGCGCGCGCAGGGGCACCCTGTCAGCGACCTCCGCCTGAATGACCGAAACCACATGAACAGCGTGCGTGATCTGGGCATCAGCGGCACACAAGCTGGCGATTGCCTGATGGCGATGATCGATGGAAACGGCCTGTAGGACGGAAACCCAGGGAGAGCAGGGCCCGCTTGTGCCTTACTTGACATTCCCGTCACTCAGGAAAGTACCGTCACGGGGATCGCGGCACGCTGCCGGCATCGGGCTGAGCTTTGCGACAGGTGAAATCCGGCAGAGCACACAACCGACGATTCCTCATCCTCTTTTTCCACACTGACGAACTGCACAGCGCATCAGAAAATCGAAATTGCCCCTGCCGCCCTGAGCCGCGATGGTCTTTACGCAAGCAGCCGGCTTAGGGCTGTGGAGGAACGTCGTCGCGGCAAAGCCCTGGGGCAAGGCCGCTTTGGCACGCCGCTGGTTCAAACCGGCAGCGAGGGAGGAATTGACTTGGCTGGTTCGGGCAAATCCGACACCGCGCGCTTGGGCATCAAAATGTCCCAGGAACTCGTCGTCGGCGCGATCTCGGCCGTCCTCTTCCTGGTGTTCTCGGCGACGCTCAACAATTTCCTGAGCCAAGGCAACATCCTTGCCATTCTCAAGAATGTCTCGATCCTGGGCACGCTGGCCGTCGGCATGGGGCTCATCGTCGTTGGGCGCGGCATCGACCTGACCATGGTGGCGGTGATGGTCGTCGGCGTCGCCTTCAGTATTTGGATCTCCACCTGGGGCGTCGACTTCACGCTGGCCGTCGTCTTCGGGGCCATCCTGGTCGCGGCCATCGGCCTGTTCACCGGCGTCATGGTGGCGGTGGCCGAAATTCCGCCGATCTTCGCCACCCTTGCCATCGCGTCCTCGGTCTACGGCTCTGGCCGCATCGTCTTTGCGTCCGACGTGCTCTATGCCCCCTCCGATATCGGCTGGCTGAAATTCGTCGGCAACGGAACCATCCTCGGCATCCCGATGTCGGTGATCATCTTCGCGGCGGTGGCCGCGCTCATGGGCTTTTTCCTGAGGAAGACCCGCTTCGGCCGGCTGGTCTATGCTACTGGCGACAACCCGAACG
This sequence comes from Mesorhizobium sp. M7A.F.Ca.CA.002.15.2.1, assembly GCF_003998715.1. Taxonomy (NCBI): domain Bacteria; kingdom Pseudomonadati; phylum Pseudomonadota; class Alphaproteobacteria; order Hyphomicrobiales; family Phyllobacteriaceae; genus Mesorhizobium; species Mesorhizobium sp. M7A.F.Ca.CA.002.15.2.1. Next base: position 16,191 of record NZ_RZPI01000016.1, on the reverse strand, counting down.
CGGCCCGCACGACCGGGCTGCCGACGCGCCCGATCATCGTGACGCAATATGTCATCAGCGCCCTCATTGCCTATATCGCCGGCATCATCATGCTGGGGCTGGTCACCGGCATCGACACGCGCCTCTACAATTCCAGCCTGATCTATGACGTGCTGCTGGTGGTCGTGCTGGGCGGCATCGGCCTCTCCGGTGGCCAGGGCGGCGTACGCAACGTCATCGTCGGCACCATCCTGGTCGGCATCCTGACCAACGGCATGACGATCCTGAACTTCAGCTACACCAGCCAGAACCTGATCAAGAGCGTGATCCTGCTGGGCGCGCTGGCGATCGACGCCATCATCAATCCGCGCGACGAGCAGACCTCGCAAAGCGGCGACATCTGAACAAGAACCGAGACATAAATCTGGGAGGATACCATGAAGTTGTTCAAGAACTGCCTGCTCGCGGGCATGACAGCGCTGGCGCTGCTGGGCGCGGCGAAAATCGCCACGGCGCAGGAAACCGATCAGGTCGGCCGCTCTACCTATCTCGAGGCGCTCAAGGGCAAGAAGGTCATCTTCGTGCCAATCTCGCAGGGCATGGACCTCAACCAGGCCTGGGTGGTGGTGTGGCAGCGTCACGCCGCTCGCTACGGCTTCAGCCTCGAAGTGCGCGATCCCTCCGGCGACACCAATGCCGGCATTCGCGCCATGCAGGGCGCCATCGCCGAGAAGCCGGACCTGATCATCGTGCAGAACCCCGACGTCCAGACCTACGCACGCCTGTTGAAACAGGCGCAGGCGGCCGGCATCAAGGTGCTGCAAGTCAACATGCAGTCGGCCACCCAGACGGACAGTTATGTCGGCAACGACTGGATCGAAATGGGCCGTCTCGAAATGGGCGAACTGGCCAAGCACTGCACCGGGCCCAATGCCGTCTCGCACAAGGTGGTCTGGCTCGCCGGCGTCCAGACGGGTGCCGCCAACATCTACATGCGCACCGGCATCGACGAGGTGCTGAAGGCCAATCCCGAGCTGCAGCTCGTCTCCGACCAGCCGGCCGATTACATGAGCGAAGAGGCCCGCCAGATCACCGAGACGGTCCTCCAGCAGCATCCGGACCTGTGCGGCATCATGGGCATCTGGGATAATGCTGAGGTCGGCGCCGGTGCCGCCGTCGTGGCCGCCGGCAAGCAGGACCAGGTGACGATCGTCACCAATGGCGCGGGCAGCGCCACGGGCTGCGAGAGCATCAAGAACGGGCTGCTCGACGTGATCTTCAACTTTAATGCCCCGATCCAGGCCGAGATCGCAGCACAACAGATTTCCGAGCTGCTGCAGCAGCCCGGCCGGCAGGCGGGCAGCGAGAAGACCATCTTCTTCGGCCCGATCACCCGCGTCGACAAGGCCAATGCGACCGGCAGGAATTGCTGGAAGCTGGACGAGCTCAAGTAACGGACTTCCTTGATGAGCATGGCTGAAAGCCTTGTGCGCTGGCGCTACCGCCTGCTCCCCGACCACGTGGTCGGGGAGATCCTGACCAAGAAGTGGATCGACAGCGTCATCCCCTTCACGGCGCTGGTGATTTTGTGCGCGATCTTCGGCTCGATCGTGCCGGGCTTCTTCGATCTGGCGACGCTGACCAATCTCAGCGGCCAGACCGCCGAGCTTGGCCTTGTGGTGCTCGGCATGACCATCGTCATGGTGTCAGGCGGCATCGATCTGTCTGTCGGGTCGACCTTCGCGCTCGCCGTGCTGGTCACGCTCTATGGGATGAATGTCGAGCAGTGGAGCTTTGGTACCGGCCTGTTGGCGTGCCTGGGCCTCGGCGTCGTCTGCGGCGCCATCAACGGCTTCCTGGTTGGCTTTCTGCGCATGCGGGCGTTTCTCACCACGCTGGTGACGCTCATCATCTACCGCTCGACCTTCGACATCGTCTTTCCCCAGGTCTCGACCCGGATCGTCACCAGCGGTCCGGACTCGCCAGCCTATGATTTTCTTGGTTTCGGTACGATCTGGGGCGTGCCGACGTCCTTTGTGGTGTTCGTCGTCATCGCGCTGATCATCCATCTCGTGCTGTCGCGCGCCCGCTATGGCTGGCGGCTGTTCGCGGTCGGCGGCGCGCGCCGCTCTGCCTACAATGCCGGCATCAATGTGCGCTTCATCTTGTTCAGCGCCTATGTCTTGTGCTCGGTACTGGTGGCGCTCTCCGGCTTCTTCTTCTCGGCCCGCATCGGCAGTGCCGCTTCCGACATCGGCACCGGTCTCGAACTGCAGGTGTTGACCGCGACCGTGCTCGGCGGCATCTCGCTAGGCGGCGGGCGCGGCTCGGTCGCCAAGGCGCTGATGGGCACCGTCTTCGTGCTTGTCCTGTCGAACAGTCTGCTTGCGCTGGCCGTGCCCGGCCCGGTCAATTTCCTGATCCTCGGCATCGTGCTGCTTTTGTCGGTGCTTCTCGACGTTCGCTGGGTGAAGAACCGCCACAAGATCCTGCGCAGCGTCTACATCTCGCCAACCTTCGCCAAGATGCCGCAGGCGATCTCGACCGCGCCCGGCGCGCCAATGGCGGTGAATGACCGGTTGAAGGACGTCGGCGTCATCGGCCTCGGCGTTCTCGATGGCGCGGAGGATGTGATCTTCGACCGGCAGGACCGTCTCTACACCGGCAGCCGCCAGGGCGAGATCCTGCGCTTCCAGCCGCCCCATTACACCGATAGCGAAGTGTTCGCACATATTGGCGGCTCGCCGCTCGGCATGGCTTTCGACCGCGACGACAACCTCGTCATCTGCGTCGCTGGCATGGGCCTCTATCAGGTCTCGCCGGCCGGCGACGTAAAGCTGCTGACCGCCGAAACCAACCGCTCACTGACCTCGGTGGTCGACGACTCGACCATGAAGCTCGCCGACGACTGCGACATCCTGCCGGACGGCCGTATCGTCTTCTCGGAAGCGACAGTGCGCTTCGAAATGCATGACTGGTATGCCGACGCGCTGGAAAGCCGCGGCAACGGACGCATCATCGTCCATGATCCCAAATCCGGTTCGACACGCACACTGCTGTCGAACCTCGTCTTCCCCAATGGCATCTGCACGGCCTTCGACGGCCAGTCGGTGCTGTTCGCCGAAAGCTGGGCCTGCCGCATCAGCCGCTACTATTTCGATGGCCCGAAGAAAGGCCAGGTCGAGCGCGTCATCGAGGGCTTGCCCGGCTATCCCGACAACATCAACCGCGCCTCCGACGGTACCTACTGGCTGGCCCTGATGGGCATGCGCACGCCGGCCTTGGATCTCTCGCTTGAAATGCCGAGCTTCCGCCGTCGCATGGCGCGGCGCGTATCGGAAGACGCGTGGCTGATGCCCAATCTCAACACCGGCTGCGTGCTGCGCTTCGACGAGAACGGCCAGATCCTCGAAAGCCTGTGGGACCAGGCCGGCGAGAAGCATCCGATGATCACCTCGATGCGCGAGCACAAGGGCATCCTCTATCTCTGCGGCATCTTCAACAACCGCATGGGCACCTTGCCCTTGAAAGGCGTCGATCCCGACTGGTTCAGCTCGGATTCCTACTGGGGCAAAAAGCCATGAGCGGTTTGAGCCAGCTTCTTGACCGCTTTCTCGGCCGTGGCGAGTGGGCAGTGACCGTGCCGACGCTCGACGGGCCGTTGCTGCCCAACCAAGGACTGGAGGAAGCCGAGCCGTTCGCCGGCCTCGCCGAGGCCGACAATCTCGTACGCACCGAAAAGGGCATTCTGGCAAGCAGCGCCAACCGGCTGATGCGCTTTAGCGCCGACGGCCATGCCGAAACCTTGCAGGAATTTCCGGGCGAGATCACCGCACTCGCCCATGCCCGCGGCATGACCGCGATGGCCATCGACGGCAAGGGCGTCGTCGTCCACGGCGGCCTGCATGACGGGCGCGAGGCGACGGGTGAGGAGGCTCGGCGCCTCTCCTGCATCACCGCTCTCACCTTCCTCGACAGCAACACCTTGCTGGTGGCCAACGGTTCGGCCTCAGTGCCGGCGAGCAGTTGGCGTCGCGACCTGATGCAGAAGAGCGTGTCCGGTTCGGTCTGGCGGCTCGATCTAAAAAACGGCCGGCTGGAGCTTGTCAGGGACGGCTTGGCCTGGCCGGCCGGCATCGCCACCACCGGCTCCAACCGCATCTACGTTTCGGAGGCCTGGCGCCACCGCGTGCTGGCGATCGACCTTGCCACCACGGCGACGCTGCCCGTGCTGGAGCATCTGCCGGCCTACCCCGCCCGCATCGCCCCGGCCTTCAACGCCGGCTATTGGCTGACCTTCTATTCCGTGCGCAACCAACTGGTGGAGTTCATCCTGCGCGAGGAGACCTACCGCACCCGCATGCTGGCGGAAGTCCCGGAGGCCTACTGGATGGCGCCGTCGCTCGGCTCATGGCGCGACTATCGCGAGCCCATGCAAGGCAGCCAGTTGAAGCAGATGAACGTGCTGAAGCCATACGCGGTGACAAGGTCCTACGGGCTGGTGGTTCTTTGCGACGAGAACATGAAGCCGCTGTCGAGTTTCCATTCGCGCGCAGACGGCAAGGTGCACGGGACGCTGAGCGCCTGCGAGCTGGGCGATGATCTGCTGGTCGCCTCGCGCGGCGGATCGAGGATCGTGCGCGTGGCGAGCGCCGCCAGCGGCAAGCGAGGCTAAGCGATGTCGGACGCCAACATCATTGAACTCAGGAATGCCGCCAAGGCATTCGCGCGCATTCCGGCCTTCAAGAATGTCAATTTCGACCTGCGCAAAGGAGAAATCCACGCGCTGCTCGGCGAAAACGGCGCCGGCAAGTCGACGCTGACCAAGGTCATGGCCGGTGTCTTCAAGCTGACCGAGGGCAAGATGACCTTCGACGGCAAGGATGTGTCCTTCGCCACGCCCGCCGAAGCGCTGCGCGCCGGCATCGCCATGGTGTTCCAGGAAACCAACCTGGTGCCGGCCATGACCGTGGCGCAGAATCTCTATCTCGGCGAAGAGAAGATGTTCAACCGGTTGCGCGGCCTCTACATTCAGGCGCGGCAGTTCCTCGCCGGCATGGGCTTCCAGGTCGACCCGTCCGCGCAGGTCAGCACGCTGGGCGCGGCGCACAAGCAGATGGTGGAGATCGCGCGCGCCGTCCACCACAAGGCCCGCGTCATCATCTTCGACGAGCCGACCGCGACGCTGACGCCTGAAGAGAAGAGCCACTTCTTCAAACTTTTGCAGCGGCTGGTGAAGGAGGGCATCGCCGTCATCTTCATCACCCATGCGCTGGAAGAGGCGCTTGCCGTCGCCAACCGCATCACGGTCATGCGCGATGGCGAGATCGTCGCGTCCGGCGAGGCCAAGGGCTTCACCCGCGCCTCGATCGTGCAGGCCATGGTCGGCCGCACGCTCACCGAAACGCTGCATGGCGAGGTCAAGCGCACGGCGCGCCCCTATGGCGACAAGGTGCTTTCGGTCGAGAATCTGTCCTGCGCCGGCCTGGTGCGCAACTCTTCCTTCTCGGTGTTTTCAGGCCAGGTCACCGGCATGTTCGGCCTTGTCGGCGCCGGCCGCACCGAAATGGCCAAGGTCGTCGCCGGACTGTTGAAGCGCAACATCTTCCACGGCGGCGAGATCCGCCTGCTCGGCAAGTCGGTGCGCTATCGGGTGCCCAGGCCTGCGGTGCGCGACGGCATCGTCTATGTCACCGAGGATCGCAAGGTCGACGGTTTCTTCGAAACCATGACCGCGGGCGAGAACCTGCAAATGGGTGAACTGACCGAGGGCGCCAATCCCGTCTCCATGGTGTCGCTGGCGCGAGCCAGGCAACTTGCCCGCGAATGGGGCGAACGTCTGAGCCTGCGGCAGACCAGCGACCGAGCCCGGATGATCGAGCTCTCCGGCGGTAACCAGCAAAAGGTCGTGATCGCCAAATCGCTGATTCAGAAGCCGAGGCTGGTGATCTTCGACGAGCCGACACGCGGGGTCGACGTCGGCGCCATCGTCGAGATCCACCAGCTCATCAGCGATCTCGCTGAGCAAGGCATGGCCGTCGTTGTCATCTCGTCCTACCTGCCTGAAATTCTCGCCGTTTCGGATCGCATTCTGGTGGTCAAGCGCGGCCGCGTGGTCGAGGAGATGATGCTTTCGGAGGCCACCGAGGAACGCGTCATGTTCGCCGCGGTTCATTGAGCGGCTCGACAAGAGAGACACTTTTGCCGGCCAAGCCAGGACCAATGTCTGGCCTGCCCTATTGCCTTGCAATCGGTTCCGCGTCTGAATAGGTCAGGGGTCAGATCACCCTGCCCGAGCGGATATGCCCAGCGTCAACCTCAAACTTCTGCAGACGTTCTTGCTTGCCGCCGAAAACGGCAGCTTCCGACGTGCTGCCGAGGAGAGCAACCGTTCGCCATCGGCGGTCTCGATGCAGATTCGCGACCTTGAGGAGCAGATCGGCATCTCGCTGTTCATCCGCACCGCACAGCGTGCCAGCCTGACGCCGGAAGGCCAGATCCTGTTCGAGGAGATCGCCAACGTGATGTCACAGGTGCAGACCAGCCTCGACCGCCTGACGGAGGTCGCCGCTCGTCGCAAGGGCAAAGTGCAGATCGCCTGCGCCCCGACGCTCGCGGCAAGCCGGCTGGGCGATATCCTGGCGACATTCAAGTTGCGCTATCCACGCAGCATCGTCGAGGTCATCGAGAGTCCGCCGCAGGCCGCGCTTGGCCTTTTGCAACAGCAGGAGGTCGAGTTCTACATCGGCCCGGAACTGCCAAACCTGACGGACTTCCAGTTCGAGTCCATCCTCGACGATCCGCTGATGGCCTGCATCCCCACGGAAATATACGGCGGCGAAAAGAAGCTGCTGCTCTCCGACCTGCTGCGCTATCCGCTCATCCTGCTCAACCGCAAGACCGCCGTGCGCGGCCTTGTCGATCGGCTGACGGCGGCGGAAGGCATCGAGTTCAAGCCGCAATACGAGGTCGAAAGCGCACAGACGGCGGTGGCACTGGTGTGTTCGGGACTTGGCGTCTGCGTGGTGCCCGGCATCGCCATTTCGCGCAATGACGAGCGTATGCGGGTGGTGCCGATCGACCATCGCGACGCCCACCGCTCGGTCGGCATCATCACCGCGCGGGGCTATGTGCACCACTCCTTCTCCGAACAGCTGATGAACCTCATCCGCACCAATTTGCGCGAACTTGCAAACTGAGCGTCGCGCCTTCGGACAGGCACCTTGCACGAGCGCCGAGAATGGTGCGCTGGGAATGCCGCCATTGGCAGCCCGGCCTCACCTGAATATCAGCGCACCCTCAGTCGGTCTGGATCCAGATCGACTTGGTCTCCAGATATTCATGCAGATGTTCGATGCCGCCCTCGCGGCCGTAGCCGGACATCTTCATGCCGCCGAACGGCACCGCCGGGTCGATGGCGTGGTACATGTTGACCCATACCGAGCCGGCCTTGATGCGGCGGGCGAGCTTGTGGGCGGTGCCAAGATGACTGGTGCAAATGCCGGCCGCCAGGCCATAGGGCGTCGCATTGGCCCGCGCCACGGCTTCGTCGAGCGTGTCGAACGGCATCGCCGAAATCACCGGACCAAAGATCTCTTCACGCGCGATGGTCATCTTGTCCGACACCGCACCGAAGACAGTCGGCGCGATGAAATTGCCGCCGTCGTAGGGCCCGCCGGTCAGTCGCGAGCCGCCCGCCATCAGTTCCGCGCCTTCGTCGCGGCCGGCCTTGATATAGCCCACCACCTTGCCGGCCTGCCTGGCATTGATGAGCGGGCCGATTTCGGTTTCCGCCTCGATGCCATGGCCGATGCGAAGCCTGCCGGTAAACTCGGCGACCCGGCGCACGAATTCGTCATGGATTTCGCGGGCCACGAAAAGCCGCGAACCGGCGATGCAGATCTGGCCCGAATGCACGAACACAGCCATCGCGGCGACAGGAACCGCCTTGTCGATGTCGGCATCGCGGCAGACGATGATCGGCGATTTGCCGCCGAGCTCCAGGGAAACGCGCTTGAGGTTGGTCACGCCCGCCCGCGCGATGGCCTGGCCGGTCAGCGTCGAGCCGGTGAAGACGATCTTGTTGACGTCGGGATGTTCAGCGAGCCGCGCCCCGGCCTCTGTCCCGGTGCCGGTGACGACGTTGACGACGCCGTCGGGAACGCCGGCCTCCTGCATCAGCCTGGCGATCAGCAGCGGCGTCAACGAAGCATCCTCCGAGGGCTTCAGCACGATGGTGCAGCCGGTGGCGAGCGCCGGCGCGATCTTCCAGATCGACGCCGCGGTCGGAGCGTTCCAGGGGATGATCGCGCCGACAACGCCTACCGGCTCGCGCCTTGTGAACGAGACGATCTCGCCGGGGATCGAATTGTCTATGGATTCGCCATGCAGCGCGGTCGCCATGCCCGCATAGAAGCGCAGCATGCCGATGACGCGCCGCCGGTTGGCGAGCGTGCGCGTGATCGGCAGTCCCATGTCGAGAGTGTCGGAAACGCTGAGTTCTTCCCAATGGGTCTCGAAGAGATCGGCGATGCGCAGAAGCACGCACTGCCGCTCGTAGGGCGAGAATTTTGACCACGGCCCTTCGAAGGCCGTGCGCGCAGCGTCCACCGCCGCATCGATGTCGGCCGCCGAGCCACGCGGCACGGTGGCCAGCACTTCGCCAGTCGCCGGGTTGAGCGCCTGCATCTCCTGGCCGGATTGTGCCGGAACCCACTTGCCGCCGACGAACATCGGCCGGAATTCGCCATGGTAGAGCGCCGTGGCCTTCGCCCGCGGGTCGAAATTCAGCGTCATCTCTTCCTCCTCACAATTCCGTGGCGACTATGACTCCCACGCCGGTCGACCTCAAACAAGGAAAGCTAAAAGGGCGTTCAGATAATCGGACTGTGCAATGCACGCGACTTCCCCGATGGTGCCGGCAACGGAGGAACAGATATGAGACTTGCTGGCAAGGTCGCTATCGTCACGGGCGGCGGTTCGGGATTTGGCGAAGGCATCGTCAGGAAATTCGTCACCGAAGGTGCGCTGGTCGTGTTGATGGACCGTGATGAGGCCGCCGCGGCTCGCGTTGCTGCCGAAGCCGGCGAAAATGTGCGGCCAATCACTGGCGACGTCTCGACACTCGGAAGCTTCGAAGCGGCGGCAGACCTGGCCCGCTCGGCCTTTGGCGGTCTCGACATACTGGTCAACAATGCCGGCGTGGCCCAGCCGCCCTTGGCGCTCGAGACGATGGACGAAGAGATGTTCGACCGGATCGCCAACGTCAACATGCGATCCATCTACAATGGCGCCCGTGCGGTCGTCGCGCATTTCAAATCCATCAAATCAGGCGCCATCCTCAACGTCGCCTCCACCGGCGGCGTCTCGCCGCGCCCGAATTTGACGTGGTACAATGCTTCCAAAGGCTGGGCGATTGCCGCCACCCGGGCCATGGCCGTGGAACTCGCCCCCTTCGGCATCCGCGTCAACGCCATCAATCCGGTTGCCGGCGACACGCCACTTCTGTCCACTTTCATCGGCTCCGGCGAAGAGAACCGCGCCCGCGTCGTCGCCACCATTCCGATCGGCAGGCTGTCTACGCCGGCGGACATGGGCAACGCCGCGGCATTCCTGTGCTCCGACGAGGCCAGCATGATCACCGGCGTCGACCTCAACGTCGATGGCGGCAAGTGCATCTGAGCGTTAGACCATTTGGGAGTTGGCGATGAAGCCTGTCTACGAAATCGCCGTGGTGCATGGCGACGGCATCGGCCCGGAAGTCTGCGCCGCAGCGGTTCAAGTGGTGAAAGCAGCGCTCGGTCCCGGCAGCCCCTTGCACTTCAGCGAATACCCGGCCGGAGCCGAGCATTTCCTGAAGACCGGCCAGAGCTTTCCCGAGCCGACCTTCCAGGCCTGCCGCGAGGCGGACGCCATCCTGCATGGTGCGGGCGGCTTGCCGGGCGTCATCCATCCCGATGGGACCGAAGCAGGCCTGGATTTCACGCTGAGGCTGCGCTTCGAACTCGATCTCTATGCCAACATCCGCCCCGTCAGGCTTTTCGAGGGCGTGCCGAGCCCGTTGAGCGGAGTGAAGGCCGGCGGTATCGACTACATCATCTTGCGCGAGAACAGCGAAGGGCTTTACGCCGCGCGGGGATCGGGCGCGCTGTTGCGCGGCGAAGTGGCGGTCGACACGCTGGTGCAGACCCGCTCCGGCATCGAGCGCATCGCACGCAAGGCCTTCGAACTGGCGCGCCAGTCGGGCGGCGCGCCCCGTGACGGCGTGCGCCGGGTGACCTGCTGCGACAAGGCCAACGTGCTGCGCAGCTATGCCTTCTTTCGCTCCGTCTTCGACGAAGTGGCGAAGGACTATCCCGATATCGCGACCGAGCACGCGCTGGTCGACGCCATGGCGATGCATCTCGTGGTGAAACCGGGCCATTTCAACGTCATCGTCAGCGAGAACATGTTCGGCGACATCCTGTCCGACCTCGCCGCCGCGACGGTGGGCGGGATGGGCATGGCGCCTTCAGCCGAGATCGGCGCGGCCAACGGCTTCTTCCAGGCCGCGCACGGCTCGGCGCCCGACATTGCCGGCCAGGGTATCGCCAATCCGTATGGGACGATCCTGTCGGCAGCCTCGATGCTCGACTGGCTCGGCCACAAGCATGGCGACGAGAGACTCAACCAGGCCGCAGCGCGCATCCGTCGCGTGACCGAGGACTGCCTGGCCAACGGGCTTCTGAGCGCCGATCTGAAAGGCAGGGCGTCGACCAGCGAGATAACCCGTTCGGTCTGCGACCGGCTCGCTGCCGGGCGCGACTGATATGACCAAGCCAAGGATAAATCTTGTTGGACCTGGCAAGGTCGGCCAGACGCTCATGCGCCGGATATTCTTCATCGCCGGCCGGCACAGGGTCCAGACCTGAGATGGGCGCTCTCGATCGCCAGGTTTCGGTCGAGGACTTTCGCACGCTTGCCCGTCGTCGTCTGCCGAAATCCGTCTTCGAATTCATCGATGGCGGGGCGGGGCAAGAACTCACCCTCAAAGCCAATCGAAGCGATTTCGAAAAGATCAGAATTTTGCCGCGCGTGCTTACCGATGTTTCGCATCCGAACGTTTCCACGACGCTCTGGTCCGAGACCTTGCCAACACCGCTGGTGATCAGCCCGATGGGCTCCTGCGCGCTGGTCAGGCCCGGAGCCGACATTGCCATCGCGAGGGCGGCAACCGCTCGCAGCATCCCCTACACGCTCTCCACCATGGCCACGGCCAGCATCGAAGGCATGGCGCGAGCCGTACAGGGGCCGCTGTGGTTCCAGCTTTATGTGCTCAAGGATTTCGACTTCAATCGCCAGTTGGTGAGGCGAGCGGAAGAATTTGGCTATTCGACGCTGGTGGTGACCGTTGATCTGCAAGCCGGTGGCAAGCGCGAAAAGGATCTTAGGAACGGCATATCTATCCCACTGCGGCCTTCGGCCCGGCATCTCTGGGAAGGCATGCTTCATCCTGGCTGGTCGCTGCGCCTGCTGCGCGGCGGTCTGCCCCAGTTCGAGAACGTCCGCGGCTATCTCGGTGACAACAGCGCCGGCCTGACGATCGCCGCGCGTGTTGGCGGCAGCCTCCATGCAGGTTTCGACTGGGACGATTTCCGCCAGATCCGCGACTGGTGGAAAGGCCGGCTGCTGGTCAAGGGCGTCCTGCACCCGGGCGATGCGTCGCGACTGGTGGCGGCTGGTGCCGATGGCATCTGGGTGTCCAACCATGGAGGCCGCCAGCTCGACGGTGCTGTATCGAGCATCGATGCCCTGCCCGCTATCCGTCAGGCACTTGGCGCCCAAATCCCGATCCTCATCGATTCCGGTATCCGCACGGGCACGGACATCGTCAAGGCCAAGGCACGCGGCGCCACCGTCGCGGCGATCGGCCGGGCCGCCCTGTTCGGCGCCGTGGCTGGCGAGCCCGGCGTGGCCAAGGCACTGGATATCATCCTGGACGAAGTGGTGACTTGCCTCAGGCTCTGCGGGATCCCCCGTTTTCAGGAAGCGGGATCAGAAATGATAGCATAGCGCCAAGACGAGTGCTCACGCTTGGTCAAGAGGTACAGAAAACCCCCGCTCGTCCAATATTCTTCCTCATCATGCCAAGGTTTTGCTATCGCGGTTGTGCAAGCGGCTGCGGGCGGCCGACCAATTGCCGCCCTCACACGCCGCTCCTTCCCAAGCCCAGCGGCCGCCTGTCAGAGAGCACTTGTTTGATGCACACCCGCTAGCGGCGGTCGTGATTAAATTCGAGAGGCTGCACAGTCGGATAGGCAGACTAAGGTCGGCCGCCCGGTGCTGTTTTCGGTTCCATCCACCCGTTCTTCAGAATGTCGCGAAGCACGTTGCGGATGTCTTCGCCCGCTGCCGTTGCGCCGCTCGCCCAAGCGATCGCCAGTGCCCCGAAAAAGATGTCGCGCCCGGTCATCGTCCGTCGTGCAAGCCCTTCGTCCTGTGCAGCCTTCAGGATTCGCTCCGTCGTCGCGATGACAGCATGGCAGGTCGGCGTCAGCGGGGATTCTACTCGGCAAGCCGCCCGTAACGGTTCAGGCAAGCCCTCATAAGCCAGCATCCAGTCGCCGAGAGCTTCAACCCAGAGTTCGAGTGCGCGGCCTGCATCGCTCTCCCCGGCTTCGATTTCAACGCGACGATGGTCGAGGCCTTCATAATGAAGAACTAACAGCGCAGCCAGCAGGGCGTCTTTGTTTGGAAAATGGCGGTAGAGCGTCCCTGCTCCCACGCCCGCCAGCTTCGCAATAGAATCCATCGAAACGTCAACACTGTCGTTGCCGAACGCTTGTCGCGCCACCTCGAGAATGTGCGCCCGATTATGCTGCGCGTCCCTGCGCAGGGCTGACGCGACCGAAAATTGCGACATTACTGACCTTGAACCCTTGAATACCGGAGACACTCTCCGTATCTAAAAGCCGAATCGGAGAGAGTCTCCATATAGCCCCCGGTCGATTATTCTAACAGGTCGGCATTAGCGAGCGAAACGAGGACACGATGATCAGGCAGATGATACCGGCATGCATCCGGACAACGGGCACCGCAACCTGCCTGGCGCCTGGCGCGCGCCGTCAGTAGATGCCGCGAGCTATACGAGTTTCGAGGCGGACTGCTCCGTCGGCAGCACCGCCCTGCGCGACCCTCTGGATGTCCGCTCAATACGGAATAGATCCGCGCACCATGCGCTGAGCAACCGGGCACGCCCGCCTACTGCACGGAACTGACGTTGCCTGATCTTCAGGATGCGCTGTCCACGGCGGAAAAGGCGCGCGCACCCGGAATTCGCGACGCGCTGATCAAGGGCTTCATCGAGGCGACGCCTCCCCTCCGCCACGAGCAGATCGTAGCCCGCAACCGTGAAGTCACCGCCCGCCGATGAGAAACTTCTCCGGTTCCGGTCCGAGGTGGACCAATAAGACTGTCCAAGAATTCCTTCTGTTTGTCGGGAGCAACCTGAGGGACGACGATGACGAGGTAATTTGCGACAAAGGTGAAATCCCCCTTGATGATGCGAGGCATCAGCTCCTGCGCGCGGCATGCTCCGCTGCTCAACCAGCCATAGCGCCTGACTGGCGGCAGGAGGTTAGCCGCCGCCGCCCATGGTTACGGACATAAAGGCCCGGAAGGCCGCAGCCGCCGGTTCGATTGATCTGTCACGCGACCAGGCAAGGCCAACGTCCATAGTGGGGATGGGCTCGACAAGCCCGCGCACTTCGATGCGCTGCCCCTCCAAGGACCAGGGGCGGTAAACCATGTCGGACAGGACAGTGACCCCCATGCCGGCAGCCACGAGCGACCGCACGGCCTCGACCGAACTGGTGGTAAGGACGGCGCGGAGCGAAAGGCCCGCGGCATCCCAGTAACGGGCGGCCGTCGTGCGTGCCTCGTCAACCGTCAGCATGACATAATCTTCCGCCGCCACATCGGCGAGGCTGATCTCCTGCCGCGCGAGGAGGTGATGATCAGCCGAAAGCCAGAGCCGGCGGTTCGACCGCATCAAGACCTCCTGCGCCAACTCCTTGGTGTGCTCCAGGTTCGACACCAGCATCACGGCCATGTCGATGTCCCCGCACATCAACCCGCTTTCGAGAGCGTCTCGGGGCAGTTCCAGCACCTCGACCTCGATCTCGGGATAGGTCTTTCGAAAGCGCGCGTAGTGGCGCGACATGTAGTAGCCGACGACCGTGTAGGTCATGCCCAGCCGCAGCTTGCCCGCCAGGCCCTTCCTATCGCGCAACGGGCTTCGGACGGCGGCAGCGACGGCCCCGGTGATAACACGCGCATGTTCAAGAAACCGCGCGCCCTCCATCGTCAGTCTTACGCCAGCGTGGTTACGCTCCAAAAGCCGTACGCCCAGGTCAGCCTCAAGCGTCTTTATCGCCGCAGTGACCGCCGATTGCGAGATGTTGAGTTCCACCGCGGCATGACTGACCTGTCCGCTCTCGGCGGTCGCGATAAAATAATCCAGCTGTTTCAAGGTGATGGTCATGGTGCGCCCTGGCCCAGAACCATTATCTGTTTTTTTGATATGACAATCAATAAACTACTATTTCACAAATGCCCTCGCATGCGCAAAAAATGCTGCAACGCCGCAAAGACGGCAGCTTCGAGGGGTAACAATGTGATGGCGGTGACGCTAAACTGCGACATGGGCGAAAGCTTTGGCCTCTACAAGGTTGGCGATGATATGGGCATGATGCCCATCATCGACGTTGCCAATGTCGCCTGTGGTTTTCACGCTTCCGATCCGGATCACATGCACACCGCCGTCCGCAGCGCCAAGGCGAGTGGCGTAAAGATCGGCGCCCATCCAGGCTTGCCCGACATTCAGGGTTTCGGCCGGCGCGAGATGCGGATGACCCGCGAAGAAGTCAGAAACACCATCATTTACCAGGTGGGAGCGCTTGCCGGCTTCCTCAAGGCCGAGGGTGTGGAACTCCACCACATCAAGCCGCATGGCAGCCTCTACTTCATGGCCATGCAGCAGGAGGCAATAGCCCATGGCGTGTGCGACGCGGCAGAGATTTTCGGCGTACCCCTCTTCGGCATGACGGGCACCCTGCATGAGAAGATCTATCAAGAGCGCGGTATCCCATTTGTCGCTGAGTTCTATGCCGATCTCGACTACGATGCCTCCGGCAAGCTGATCTTGACACGCGTTCATGACGCCAAGGACCCCGCAGAGATGGCCGAGCGGTGCGTACGCGCCATCAGGGAGGGCGAGGGCACGGCAGAGGACGGCAGTTTCTTCCCTGTACGCTGCGAAACCATCTGCGTGCATTCCGATACGCCGAACGCCATCGAAATAGCCCGGGCCGTGCGCACCGCAATCGCCCCCTGGCACTGAACTCGACCGAACCCGCCCGCGCGGGCGGTTCCAGATTAGTCTGTCCGCAGTTTTCCGGAGCTTTTTATGGCCCAGATTCTTTCACCTCTTCCCGGCACTTTTTATCGCAGCGCTTCGCCAGACCAGCCGCCATACAAGGCGGATGGCGACGCGGTGTCCGCCGGAGACGTAATCGGTCTCATCGAAGTGATGAAGTCGTTCCACGAAGTGAGGGCCGAGACGGCCGGTACGAACATCCGCTTCATTGCCGACAATGAGGATCCCATCATGGCCGGCGCACCTATTGCGGATCTCGACTGATGCTGAAAAAGCTTCTGGTTGCCAACCGGGGCGAGATAGCGGTCAGGATCATCCGGGCCGCGCAAGATCTGGGGATCGCCACCGTGGCGGTGTATTCGGCCGCAGACGCCGAGTCGCTCCACGTCCAGCTTGCGGACGAAGCGGTCAACATCGGCCCACCAGCTGCAAAGAAGTCCTATCTCAATGTCGAAGCAATTCTGAAGGCTGCCCGCGACACCGGTTGCGACAGTGTTCATCCAGGCTATGGGTTCCTTGCCGAGAATGCCGCGTTTTCCGACGCGGTCACAGGCGCTGCATTGGTCTTCGTCGGCCCGTCGGGAGATGCGATCCGGATGATGGGAGACAAGGTCTCGGCGCGATCGGCCGCTGCCGCTGCAGGTGTCCCCGTCGTGCCAGGCTCGGCTGGCCGGGTCGAGGGCCTCGAGGCTGGCCACGAGGTGCTGACCGCAACCGGTTTTCCGGTGATGATCAAGGCGGCGGCAGGCGGCGGCGGGCGGGGCATCCGCATCGCGAACTCGCTTGCCGAGTTCGCG
>NZ_RZPI01000169.1:0-8940 GCF_003998715.1 Mesorhizobium sp. M7A.F.Ca.CA.002.15.2.1 | reverse complement strand
AGGTGTGCTTGAGGATCGCCAGCCCCGCCATCAGCCGGGTCGGCAGCGGCGGCATGCCGGGGCCGTCCGAATAGACGGCGCCGAAACGCTCCTCCAGCACCGGCCGGTCGATCGCCTGCTTCATGTTGATGATCTGATCGAGCCTGGAGCGGAACAGGTCCTGCTCTCCCGTCTCGCGTGGCTTGGACATTCGCCGTCCCCTCGATTCGCCGCCGCCGAACCGAGTGAATCACGCTCCGCAGCACAAGGGAATCGCAAAACCGAATTGCAGGAAAACAGCGTCCAAATACCGCTAATCCTGCAATTCAAAAGACGCTATCCGCCTCAATCAAAAGGCCAGATCAATGGCTTGCGGATAGTTCACGGTCGACGAGCTGGCGGCCACGCATCAGGCTGGAGATCCATCAGCGTTTACATCGTTTTTCAACGGGCGGCTCAAGCTCCGTGTTGTTGCGCGGCGCGCAGCTTGTCGAACGCCTCTTAGACCGTCGTGTGCCGGAAGAGGATATCCTCTGGAATTTCGGCATCGACATTCCGACATCACACATCCGTGATAAAGGCGTTTGCGGCTCGACGGGACCCTCCAACCCGAGGTCGCGAACAGAACCTGAATGACTGCCTCGTTTGCTATATGCGAATTGTCCGTGGGCGCCGCCAGGAGCTGGAACCGGCCAATCGACTTTAATTCTGGCTAGCTGTGCCCAGAATCGAGAAAAACGCCGGATTCATGCAGGCACAGCGGCCAATTTGCAGGAACCACCCCCCTGGGCACTGCTACTTATCTGGAATGAGGGGACTGTGGAGCTTCCGTCAAAAGGAAGCCAGATGTTCCGGGTTGAGGCCGTAGATCATCGTGGTCGTGTGAACATGAAGTGATGATAAAGCCGGCAAACAGGGAGGATAAAATGAGCCAATACTCATATAATCGTCGTGCGCTTATGAAGGCAATGCTGGCGATTTCGGCGACCCCTTGGGGGATTAACTCGAGGGCGTTCGCCTCGTCGTGCGACGATCGCATCCTGCGAATCGGCGGACTGGGTGGAGGCCCTGATTCGATGAACCCCTTCGCCACTTGGGGCTCCTTTTGGCCCTTGGCTATTTGCTATGATTTCTTGGTCTGCATAGACGCCCAGCGATACGACGATCGAAAGGGCTTTGCCCAATCTTGGTCCGTCGCCGACGACAACCTCACTTGGACCTTCAAGATCTGGCCCGGCATGAAGTGGTCGGACGGCCAGCCTGCTACCGCTAGGGACGCGGCGTTCACTTATAGTTATTTGCACGATTCCATAGGCAAGCCCGACGAGCTAAACGTCGGGTGGAACAGCACCAGCGGTCTTGAGAACGTCGAGTCCATCAAAGCGTTCGACGACGAGACTTTGCAGATCGTGACCAAGTTCCCCGCGACCTGGCCAATAGACAATATCATAATGATCGTTCCCGAGCACATTTGGAAGGACATCAGCTATGCTGACGCACGCGTAACCTTCCGCAACGATCCGCCTTTGGTGGGTACGGGACCTATGATCGTTTCGGAGTTTCACCAGGGCCAGTTTACACGCCTGACGCCGAACCCCTATTTCCGTACGGGGAAGCCCCAAATCGCGGGGGTGATCCTGCGGTCCTTCGATGCCGCCGATCCGATTGCGCAAGGTCTTAAGAGCGGGGAACTCGATTATGGCAACTACCTGACGTCCGCCCAGTGGGCTGATCTCTCGAAGGATCCCGACATTGTAGTCGGTGAATCCCGCATAGCTCAGAAAACCTATCTCGCCTTCAACACCGCTTCGGGAGATGGCGCAGGTAGCACCAAGGCTCTGCAGGATCCGGCGTTTCGCGATGCGCTCGGCTACGCGATCGATCAGAAGGCCATCGTCGATCGAGCCATGCGCGGACACGCCGACCCTGGTGTCGGACTCGCAATGCCGGTGGCGGCCGATTACTATTCAGATCTGAACGACATCAGGCGCCACTTCGATCTCGCCGAAGCCAACCGCCGGCTTGACGCCGCAGGGTACCGGGACACGAACGGCGATGGCATTCGGGAGGACAAGGACGGGAAGAGTTTCCAGCTAGAGCTGGTGTCTGGACCTTCAGCAAATATAGAGATGCCGGTCGCGGCAGTGCAGTTTATCGCTGGCTGGTTGGAGCAAATCGGTATCCCTGTATCGGTGACTCGGCTCGACTCCGGTGCGCTGAGCGCCCGCGCCGCAGCTCCGGCGAAAGGCGGCGGAGGGTGGGATCTGCTCATTTCCGATACCTGGCAAGGCCCAACACCTAAAGACCTGCTCATCTTCGGCAGCAGCAATTCCATCGGCATCAAGAACAAGGCGTACTGGACGAATGCGGAGTTCGACAAACTGTTCGCGGAGGTGCAGGTCACCGTTGACCTCAAGAAAAACCAAAAGCTGGTCGACCAGGCAGCGCGACTAATTTATACTGAAGCGCCTTACATCGTACTATGTTACCCCACCCTGCTCGAAGCCCACCGGAGGGATTGCTTCGAGGGTTGGGGAAAGCAAGGCATCATGTCGATGGACAGCTACTTCCCATTCGATCGCTTGAAGCCGGTGCCCGCGCCGTGAACGGAGGGGGAGGGAGCCGTCACATCCTGCGCATCATCGTCAGGGCCTCTATAACCCTCCTGATGGTGGCAGTCCTGAACTTCATCCTATTCCGAGTTATTCCAGGTGACCCTGCATCTCTTTTGCTTGGCGGGGCGCGCGTCAGCGTCACCGCCGAGCAGATTGAGGCGCAGAACCAACGTTGGGGCCTTGACCGGCCGCTGTTCCCGGACCAGGCGGTCGACTACCTGTCGGCAACACTCCGCGGCGATTTCGGCTACAGCTTCAAGTTCAGGGGCAGGCATGTCGCAGACCTGATAGCGGAACGCCTGCCGGACACCATAGTCCTAGTCGGGGTTGCTCAGATAATGGCAATCGTTATTGGGGTGATGCTTGGGATCTACGCAGGCTGGCGCCGGGGAGGAGCCGGCGACCGTATCGCAACCGGAGCCTCTCTGGCGCTCTATTCTACGCCGGCTTTCTGGCTCGGCATGATCCTGGTGGTAATCTTCAGCACGGCATTGGGTTGGCTCCCGGGCTATGGTGCATACTCGCCCGGCCTGATCACGGGCTCTCTTGGTTCGTTCCTCGACTACCTGCAACATCTCACGCTTCCCGCCACTGCGGTGGCGCTTGGGCTAATCGGCCAGTACGTCGTCGTCGCTCGTGCCGCAATGAGTGACGTACTCACCGAGGATTACATGGTAACCGCACGGGCGAAAGGGCTGACCAACGGTCAAATGCTGATGCGTCATGCATTTCGCAATGCAATGCTACCGGTCGTGACCTTGATCACCCTCAATATTGGCTATGTGGTCGCCGGGGCCATCACTGTCGAAGCCGTTTTCGCCTGGCCGGGTATCGGCGGGCTGACGGTGGAAGCACTCAACGCACGGGACTACCCAGTCCTTCAAGGCATATTCCTGTTGCTTGGCGTTTCAATTGTTCTCGCAAACCTCGTAGCCGATCTTGCCTACAGCCTTCTAGATCCGAGGGTCCGACAATGAGCGACAATATTGTTCGATATTGCCCGCGAGGCCGGGCGCGCGCAATAAAAGGCTTTCTGCGTCAATTTCTCAGCTATGGCGGTGCTCAGGTGGGCCTCGTATGTCTGGTATTCTTTCTTGTTGTGGGAGCGGTCCCCAATATTCTGGCGGGACCGCTCCAGACTGCGATCAATGCAACTGGCGATTTCCTCGCACCCCCATCAGGCGAGCATCTGCTCGGCACGGACGAAATCGGGCGGGACGTGCTCAATCTGGTCCTCCATGGTGCCCGGATCTCGCTTACGATTGCGCTACTCGCGACTGTGATCAGCCTCGTCGTTGGGACTACAATCGGTACGACCGCTGGCTACTATGGTGGCAGGGTCGACGTCTGGCTGATGCGCTTGACAGACTTCTTTTTTGTCATGCCGTCCTTCGTGCTGGCGCTGGTCATTACACCCGTGGTTCTCGAGGTGATGGGGCGCGGTGGAGAAATCCTGGGCTTCCGTCCTTCTCTTTTCGTGATCATTGTCGTTATAGGCATGACAAGCTGGTCCTTTGTTGCACGTATCGTCCGGAGTCAGACACTGTCGCTTAAGGAGCGACCATTCATTGATCGTGCGCGCGTTGCGGGTAGCAGTAATTTCGGCATCATGGTGCGGCACATCCTCCCCAATCTCGTGCCGCAAATCGCAGCCAATGGTGCGCTGGTGGTCGCCAGCGCAATCTATGTCGAGACATCGCTCTCATTCCTTGGACTCGGGGACCCGTTGCAGCCTTCATGGGGCACTTTGCTTTCGCTCGCTCAGCGCGCCGGCGCGGCCAGTGCTGGAGCCTGGTGGTACCTCGGCGCCCCAGGACTGTGCGTACTCACGGTTTCGCTTAGCTTCGTCCTGATTGGCAGTGCCCTTGACGACACGTTCAATCCACGGCGGAGGGTGATCCCATGACCAGCTCCTCCCAGGACAAAACACCGCTTCTGGAAATAGACCGGCTCTCTGTCGATTATGGGCTCAAGGGCGTTTCATTGCGAGCAATCGACGGCGTAAGCTTCGCGCTCCGAGCCGGAGAGGCCGTGGGCCTCGTCGGAGAATCGGGCAGTGGCAAGACCACGACCGCGATGGCGATCGCTGGTCTACTATCACCCAACGCGCGGGTCAGCGGCGGCCAAGTGCGCTATCGTGGCAACCGACTGCCGATCGACGATGATGCGGCGATGCGGCCACATCGCTGGAGCGAAACGTCCGTTGTCTTCCAGGGCGCGATGAACGCACTTAATCCTGTTCACCGCATTATCAAGCAGATCGCCGAGCCATGCATGCTGAAGCTCGGCATGTCGCGGGGCGAGGCGACCAAGCGGGGAAGTGAGTTGCTTCAACTGGTCGGCATCCCGGCGGATCGTGGTTCCGCCTACCCTCACGAGTTGTCGGGCGGAATGCGACAAAGGGTGATGATTGCCATGGCGCTCGCGTGTCGACCTTCGATTATCATTGGTGACGAGCCCACCACAGCGCTCGACGTCATCACTCAGGCTCAGATCCTTAACCTGCTAGGCGACTTGCGATCGCAGTTGAGCCTCGCCCTGATTTTGATCACCCACGACCTTTCTGTGGTGGCTAAGTGTTGTGATCGCGTAATGATCATGTACGCGGGCCGCATCGTCGAGGATGGCACTGTCGCCGAGATTTTCGCCCAGCCCAAACATCCCTACACCCGACAGCTGATCGAATCGATCCCGAACCCAGCGAGCGGCAAAAAGATGATCCGGCCAATACCGGGTGATCCTCCCAACTTGGTGAATCGACCCTCGGGCTGCGCTTTCCATCCGCGTTGCCCGTCGGTCATGGGGGGGTGCGCGACCGAAGTCCCCAGCCTCAATAAGTTCGGGCGGGGACGTGTCGCCTGTCACCTTCACCGGTCCTTGACGCAAGAAGACAAGGTCGCTGTTCATGCCTGACACTGCCGGCATCCTGCGTCTCGAGAGCCTGCAAGTTCATTTTCCTATCCAGGGCGGTCTGTTCGACCGTGTCCTGGGCCGATCTGTCGGCGCCATGCGCGCGGTAGACGGGATCGACCTCAACGTCGGGCGGGGCGAGATCGTCGCCCTGGTCGGCGAATCGGGAAGCGGCAAGACCACTGTGGGCCGCGTCATCACCAAGCTTGCCAAGCCGACTGGCGGCAGAATGCTGTTCGAAGGCCGCGACATGAGGTCGGTAGAGGGCTTCTCGGCTCTACGTCCGTACCGGCGTCGCGTGCAAATGATCTTCCAGGACGCTTATCAGGCCCTCAATCCGCGACACACCGTGTTCGACATCGTGGCGGAGCCGTTGCAGTCCCTGCGGCTGGTCGGTAACGCCACTCAACTCGCCGACCGGGTGAGTGAAGCGCTTGCGGCCGCTGGGCTCAATCCTCCCGGCGATTTCTTCGCCCGCTTCCCGCACGAGCTATCCGGCGGGCAGCGCCAGCGCGTCGTGATTGCAGGAGCGCTTGCCGTCCGGCCGGAACTCATCGTTGCTGATGAACCTGTATCGATGCTCGATGTCTCGATACGCGCTCAGATTCTTCAGGTCCTGGTTGACTTGCGCGACAGGCACAACATGGCGCTGCTGTTCATCACCCACGATTTGCCCCTTGCCTGGCTGATCGCCGACCGGATTGCGGTCTTGTATCTTGGAAAATTGGTCGAGATTGGTAGCGCCGACGAGATCACATTCAACCCTCGCCATCCGTATACCGTCGCCTTGCGCAACGCCACACCGCAGATTGGCGGCAACGCAGGTCGCGCCGAGTTGCCGGCCCTGCAGGGCGAGGTTCCAAGTGCCGCGCGCGTGCCGAAGGGCTGCCGTTTCCATCCTCGTTGCCCGCTTGCCTTCGACCGTTGCAAAGCTGAGGAGCCGCCGGCGATCGAAGTTGGACCACAGCACCTGTCAGCCTGCTGGCTCGCTAAGTGAAAGGCATGCAATCAGCGCCACCCCAATGAGCGTATTCCATCTGGTATTGCACAGGCAGGTGGGCTGGAACACCACCATGCAGATAGAATGCTGAGACCCGTCGAAATTGGCCACTCCATCTTGAATCAGTCTCAATGTCTGGGAGGCACTCTGAAGTGTGTAATGAACTAGGCCCGATTAAACCGCCAACGCCGCGATACGAAGTGGTTTTGCAGACCGGCTTGCGCGTTCCAATGCGGGACGGCGTTGAGCTCGCCACGGACCTGTATCGGCCTATTGGTTACACTGGGGAACTCGGGTCAATCCTTATCCGAACTCCATACGGTAAGACGCCCTATCGCTGTCCGGTTGAGCCTCGCCACAAAGTGGCAAGAATGTTTGCTGGACAAGGGTTCGCTGTACTTGTGCAGGAGCGTCGTGGCGTCTTCGATTCCGGCGGCGTATTCACCCTCATGGAGAATGAAAGGGACGACGGTTATGACACGCTGTCCTGGATTTCGCAGCAGCCATGGTCGAATGGACGCGTGGGCACATATGGGTGCTCGGCGCTTGGTATCGCGCAGGTTTTGCTGGCGCAGTTGTGCCATCCAGCCCACCGATGCGCAATTGCGCAGGGATCGGGCGGCGCGAACGGCTCTGCCGGAGGGCGATATCGCAACGGGGATCTCCGTCTCGGCGGTGCGGTGGAGGTTGCCGCGTTTGTCCCCTGGTTCCACCAAACCGCAGCGAAGGACCGGTCCCGAGTGCAACCGAAAAGCGATGAGGAGTATCAGCGGGCTTTCGCGTCGCTGCCGCTCGTCAACATGCTTAAGAGCCTTGGGGGACCGCCGACTGACTGGGAGGACTGGGTCTCGCGTGACCCAGGCGATCCCTGGGGGGATCGGAATGGGATGCTTAGCGAGGACTCGACCATCGACGTCCCAGCCCTGTTCGTGAACTCGTGGTACGACGTGGGGGCTGCCGACGCGCTTCACCAGCAGCGCGTTTTTAGTGCTCGCGGATTGAGCCCGGCGGCACGCGATCACCAACATATCATTCTGTCGCCAGCCACGCATTGTGGCACCGAGAGTCTCAAAGCCCCGACGGTTATCGGCGAGCGCGAGCTGGGCGACGCGCGCCTGGATTGCTGGCAGATCTACCTGGACTGGTTCGACTGCTGGCTGAACGACAAGCCCGACCGGATCGAGGGAATGCCCCGCGTCCAGTACTACGTGATGGGTCGCAACGAGTGGCGTGCCGCGTCAGAATGGCCCCCTCTTGGTGTGGAACTGCAGCACTGGTTCCTCCGCAGCGGCGGGAATGCCGCGACCCGTCTAGGCGACGGGACTCTTGATGTAGAGCCTCCGAGTGCCGACGAGCCGGCTGACACGTTTACCTACGACCCTGGGGATCCGGCGCCGTTCTTGGGGATGGACGGCGGGAAGTCAAGTGGAACTACTATAGGACCCCGCGATTACCAGGACGTCCAGCTTCGTCCAGACGTCCTCTGCTTCACTTCACCGCCCCTCACAGAGGGCATGGAGGTTACCGGATTTGTCCGGGCGGTCCTCTTCGTCTCTTCTTCGGCCCCGGACACGGACTTCGTGGCCAGACTGTTGGACGTACATCCCGATGGCCGTGCGATTGACGTGGTGGACGGGATACTGCGCGTCCGCTATCGCGAGGGCTTTGATCGGGCTGTTTTCATGGAACCGAGCGTTATATGCAAAATCGAGATTGATCTCGACGCCACAAGTAATTGGTTTCCGGCCGGCCATCAAATTCGCCTGGAAATCACTAGTTCGGCCTTCCCGCGGTTCGACCGCAACCTGAATACGGGAGGTAACAACTGGGACGAAACTGAATGGGTAGTGGCTCGGAACACGATTCATCACTGCGAGCAGTTCCCCTCCCACGTACTGCTTCCTGTGATGACAGCGATGGGGTCCCATGCCGGCAAGGCGAATTTGAACAGCTTGCCGCCTGGCTAGCCTACCTCCACTATTTCAAACAAACGGTGATAACAAGCTGCGATCGGTCGGGGAGCCCGTCGCTTCTCACATCAAGCAGCTTGCCCCATCGGCCCGCGTCAATCAGCATGGAATGGGGGTCCATGGATCGGCACATAATGGCGGTGAGACTCACAATTGATGTTTTGCACAGCGGCGTAGGCGCGCTGTCACATTGATTTAAGCAATAGGGAAATTGGGGTGGCAACGCGCCATCATTGAGTGCCGGACCTGCTAGAGAAGCACGGTTGAGTTTCTTTTCAAACAACTTAGCAACGGCACAGAGTTCATCGTTGTACTGTGAATGCGACGAACACACCACCGTGCAGATAGAATGCTGAGACCCGTCGAAATTGGCCACTCCATCTTGAATCAGTCTCAATGTCTGGGAGGCACTCTGAAGTGTGTAATGAACTAGGCCCGATTAAACCGCCAACGCCGCGATACGAAG
>NZ_RZPI01000168.1:0-8943 GCF_003998715.1 Mesorhizobium sp. M7A.F.Ca.CA.002.15.2.1 | reverse complement strand
GGGTTTGCCTTTCACCGCGATTTTTGACCAATGTGCCGGGACACGCCTTTTTCCGGTCCAGTTCGTCACGGAATGGTGATGGCGCAAATAATTGAAAAAACAATTTCAGGACACTCTCAGGGACCTTGCGATGACAATCAAACGCTCAATTCTCAAGAAACTGGCTTTTTCGACCTTCTTGCTCACGCTGCCGCTGAATGCGGCCCTCGCACAGGATACGGCAGTGGCCGACCGGCTGAAGGCAGCGCTTGTCGCACAAGGTGTCGACATCACCTGGACCGGGGTGACCGGCGACAACACCAGCATGGTGCTGCAGGGCGTTGCCATCAAACCGGCGGCGGAGAAGGAAGCGCTTCCCATCGGCGACGTCAAACTCGAAGGCGTGACCGAGGCAAATGGCGGCTATGACATCGCCACCGTATCAACGGCTGCCTTCACACACAGCAAGGACGGCGTCACCCTCGACCTCAGCCCCTTCGTCATCCACGACATGACAGTTCCGGCCGACGGTTCCACCGGCCCGCTGGGCTCGCTGATGATGTACAAGTCCGCCGAACTCTCGAACATGACCGTCAAGGTCGCCGACAAGACCGCCTTCTCGATGGACGGGCTTGCCATCGAGATCACGCCGCCGGCGGACGGCAAGGCGATGGAATTCACCGCCACCACGGAAAAATTCAATGCCGACCTGACGCTGGTGGACGATCCCAAGTCCAAGGAAGTCATCAACGCGCTCGGCTACCAGAACATCGCGGGCAATCTCGAAATGGCCGGCACCTGGCAGCCCACGGACGGCAAGATGGAACTGTCGAAATACGACATCTCGGTCGAGAATGCCGGCACGCTCGGCATGACCTTCAATCTCGGCGGCTACACGCTGGACTTCATCAAGTCGCTGCAGGAAATGCAGAAGAAGATGGCGGCACAGCCGGAAGGCGCCGACAATTCGGCGCAAGGCATGGCCATGCTCGGCCTGTTGCAGCAGCTTTCGTTCAACAGCGCCTCGATCCGCTTCGACGACGATTCGCTGACCAACAAGGTTCTGGACTATGTCGGCAAGCAGCAAGGCATGTCCGGCAAGGACATCGCCAACCAGGCCAAGGCGATCGTGCCGTTCGGCATGGCGCAGCTCAACAATCCGGAACTGACTGCGCAGGTTACGGCCGCGGTCAGCAAATTCCTCGACGATCCGAAGAGCCTCGAAATCTCGGCCGAGCCGCCGGCATCCGTGCCGTTCGCGCTGATCATGGCGGGTGCCATGTCCAACCCGCTCGATCTGCCCAAGACGCTCGGTGTCACCGTCAAGGCCAACGAAGACTGATCGAAGCGATCTCGCTATGCGAAAAGCCCGGCAGCGATGCCGGGCTTTTTCTTGGGATTAGCGAATCGAAAGAATCGGTTCGGGCGGTTCTTTAAAGCATCGCCCAAAGCGCGCGATCAGGCGTCCTTCTTGGGCACGGCAACGCGCAGCGCCAGGTCGCGAAGCTGCTGCGGGCTCGCTTCCGAGGGTGCATTCATCAACAGATCATAGGCCTGCTGGTTCATCGGGAACATGGTGATCTCACGCAGGTTCTTGGCGCCGAGCAGCAGCATGACGACGCGGTCGACGCCGGCGGCCATGCCGCCATGCGGCGGTGCGCCATACTGGAAGGCACGATAGAGGCCGCCGAAGCGCTCCTCGACCGTGGCGCGGTCCAGCCCTACCGTCTCGAACGCCTTGACCATGGTTTCGGGCAGATGGTTGCGGATACCGCCTGAGGCGATCTCGAAACCGTTGCAGACCATGTCGTACTGGAACGCCTTGATGCCGAGCAGGTCCTCGCCATTCAGCGCATCGATGCCACCTTGCGGCATCGAGAACGGGTTGTGGGCGAAGTCGATCTTCTTCTCTTCCTCGTTCCACTCGAAGAACGGGAAGTCGACGATCCAGCACAGCTCGAAACGCTCGCGGTCGACAAGGTTCAGCTCCTCGCCGGCACGGGTGCGCGCAGCCCCCGCGAAGGAGACGAACTTCTTCGGGTCGCCGGCAACGAAGAAGGCGGCGTCGCCATCGGCAAGGCCGAGCTGAAGGCGGATCGCCTCGGTGCGCTCCTCGCCGATGTTCTTGGCGAGCGGACCGGCGCCTTCGAGCTTGTCGCCCTCCTTGCGCCAGAAGATATAGCCCAGCCCCGGCTGGCCCTCGCCCTGCGCCCAGGAATTCATGCGGTCGCAGAAGGCGCGGCTGCCGCCGGTCTTGGCGGGAATGCCCCACACTTCGGCCTTCGGGTCGCTGGCCAGGATGTTGGCGAACACCTTGAAGCCGGAATCGCGAAAATGATCGGAGACGGCCTGCATCTCGATCGGGTTGCGCAGGTCCGGCTTGTCGGAGCCGTATTTGCGCATGGCCACATCATAGGGAATGCGCTGGAAATTCTGCGTCACCGGCTTGCCGTTGGCGAAGGTCTCGAAGACCCCGCGCATGACAGGTTCCATGGTCGACAGCACGTCGTCCTGCTCGACGAAGCTCATTTCGAGGTCGAGCTGGTAGAATTCGCCGGGCAGGCGATCGGCACGCGGGTCCTCGTCGCGGAAGCAGGGCGCGATCTGGAAATAGCGGTCGAAGCCCGACACCATGATCAGCTGCTTATACTGCTGCGGCGCCTGCGGCAGCGCATAGAAGGTGCCGGGATGGATGCGCGACGGCACCAGGAAGTCGCGCGCGCCTTCCGGCGACGACGCGGTCAGGATCGGCGTCGAGAATTCGGTGAAGCCGACCTCGCCCATGCGCTTGCGCATTTCGGCGATGATTTTTGTCCGCGCAATGATGTTCTTGTGCAGCGTCTCGCGGCGCAGGTCGAGAAAACGGTATTTCAGCCTGATATCCTCGGGATAGTCAGGCTCGCCGAACACCGGCAGCGGCAATTCCTTGGCCGCCGACAGCACCTCGATCTCGCGGGCGAAGATCTCGATCTCGCCGGTCGGCAGATTGGCGTTGGTGGTCTCGGGCAAGCGCGCCTTGACCTCGCCGTCGACGCGGATGACCCACTCGCCGCGCACGGTCTCGGCGACCTTGAAGGCAGGCGAATCCGGATCGGCGACGATCTGGGTCAGGCCATAATTGTCGCGCAGGTCGATGAAGAGCAGGCCGCCATGATCGCGCACGCGATGCACCCAGCCGGACAGGCGAACGGTCGAGCCGACGTCGCTCTTCCTCAACTGGGCACAGGTATGGCTGCGGTAACGGTGCATTGTCATTGGTAAAGTCCGGGGTGCTGGGTTGCAGGCCAAGCATCAAGCCCGGCCTCAAAATTTGCGCGAAAAGCGCATGGGAGGCCGGATTTGTCAAGGCAAGCGGCTTCGACAGGACATCCGTTGTAAACTTGGGCGGCACAATGGATAGCGATATCCTCTACCGCTACGTTTACGGCAAATGAGATCAGGATATGCAAAACCAGAAGCTCTTTCTGACACCTCAAGAGCGCAGCCGCATCGTCAACCTGCTTGACGC
Source organism: Mesorhizobium sp. M7A.F.Ca.CA.002.15.2.1 (assembly GCF_003998715.1). Taxonomy (NCBI): domain Bacteria; kingdom Pseudomonadati; phylum Pseudomonadota; class Alphaproteobacteria; order Hyphomicrobiales; family Phyllobacteriaceae; genus Mesorhizobium; species Mesorhizobium sp. M7A.F.Ca.CA.002.15.2.1. The sequence goes on along the minus strand of NZ_RZPI01000168.1, from coordinate 5,456 downwards.
GGCTCGCATAGACGATTGGGCGCGGTTCAAAGCCCTCTCCGATGGTGACTTTCCGAACGACGAATCGATGCGGGAGCAGTTCGACGGATCGCGGCTCATAATCGACTACGATCGTATCGACCCGGAACAGCAATTCGCTGTTGGCGTAGATCCCGACGGTTTCCGGCTCATCACCGGTCAGTTGCCTCCGCGCGACGATCAACGGCAACAGGTGATCATGACGATCTATAGCAAGAACCTAAACGACGGCCCGTTCATAAGCGTTTGGACCTTCCACGAAGAGTTGGACATATCCTCGCTGTAGTTTGCCGGGAATTGCTGCTGGCGTTGGCCAGGGCGATGGTCCAAGAAGGGATCACCGACACGTGATCGCCTCTTCATGTCCTCCATCCGCCCGATGATCCCGCTTCTTCTCGCCGCAGGCATCCTGCTCGGCGGCAATGGGCTGCAGAGCACGCTGATCGCGCTGCGCGGCGCGCAGGAAGGGTTTTCCGCTTCCGACATAGGCCTGATGGGCACCTTCTACTTCGCCGGCTTCCTGCTCGGCTGCCTAGCCATCACCCGCATCATGAAGGCGGTCGGCCATATCAGGGCATTTTCGGCGCTGGCGGCAATCGCCTCAGTCGGCACCTTGCTCCTGGTGCTGGTCATCGATCCGGTGATGTGGTGCGCGGTGCGTCTTGCCGGCGGCTTCTGCTTCGCCGGGCTGTTCACCATCGTCGAAAGCTGGCTGAATTCCGGCGTCAGCAATCACGATCGGGCACGCGTGCTGGCGATCTACCGGATGGTCGACATCGGTTCGGTGACATCAGCCCAGTTCCTGATCCCGATCTTCGGCGCTGGCGGTTTCGCTATCTTCGCCATCATGTCGATGATGATCACGCTGTCGCTGGTGCCGGTGTCGCTCGGCGACCGCTCCAACCCGACACCACCCGAAGAGGTCAAGCTCGACCTGGCGCGCGTCTGGCGGATTTCGCCGCTGGGCTGCTTCGGCTGCATCGCCGTCGGCGTCACCAACAGCGCCTTTCGCACCTTGTCCCCGGTCTATGCCGAGCAGATCGGCATGTCGGTCGCCGATGTCGTGACCTTCGTCAGCGTCGGCATCTTCGGCGGCGCCATCATCCAGTATCCGCTCGGCTACCTCTCCGACCGCTGGGACCGGCGCCGGGTGCTGCTGATGACGACCTGCTGCGCGATGCTTTCGGCGCTGGCGCTGGTGTTCATCGCCGGTAGCAATCCGCTGCTCAACTTCGTCCTCGTCTTCATCTTCGGCTGTTTCGCCATGCCGCTCTATTCGTTGTCGGCGGCCCACTCCAACGATCGCGCCGACACCGGCGAGTTCGTGCTGATCAACGCGGCGCTGATGCTGTTCTATTCCTTCGGCGCGATCGGCGGCCCGTTCGCCGCCTCGACGGCGATGCAATATTTCGGACCGGGCGCCCTGTTTGTATTCAGCGCGGTGGTCTATGCGATCTTCATCGCTGTCATCCTCTACCGCATGCAGGCTCGGTCCGGCGTGCCGGCGGGCAGGCGCGGCCGCTTCATTGCGCTCCTGCGCACTTCGACGGTTTTCGCGCGGCTGGCCAGGAGAAACGGCGATTCCGACGGTCCGGGAACCTCATGATGGCGGTGCCAAAGCTTGACGAAAGCCCCGGCGGCTGAAATCTAGGAAGACCTTACTCCTGCCAAAAGCGATTTGATGCACGTCATCACCACCCAGAAAGAACTCGAGACCGTTCTCGCCGCTTTCGAAAAGTCGGATTTCGTCACTGTCGACACCGAATTCATTCGAGAAACGACGTTTTGGCCGATCCTGTGCCTGATCCAGATGGCCGCTCCCGGCGTGACGGCACTGATCGATCCGCTGGCTCCCGATATCGACCTGAAGCCGTTCTTCAGGCTGATGGCCAACGAGGCGGTGGTCAAAGTCTTCCACGCCGCGCGGCAGGACATCGAAATCATCGTCCATCTCGGCGATCTGGTTCCGCATCCAGTGTTCGACACGCAAGTGGCGGCGATGGTCTGCGGCTTCGGCGACAGCGTTTCCTACGATCAGCTCGTGCAGCGCATCACCGGCGCGCGGCTCGACAAGTCGTCGCGCTTCACCGACTGGCGCCACCGGCCGCTTTCCGACAAGCAGCTCGACTATGCGCTGGCCGACGTCACCCATCTGATCGAGGTCTATCAGCACCTCAGCGCCGAACTGGCGCGCGAAAACCGCGCCCATTGGCTCAACGAGGAAATGGAGGTGCTGACCTCGCGCGAGACCTATGATCCGCACCCCGAGGACGCCTGGAAACGGCTGAAGATGCGGCTGCGCAAGCCGCAGGAACTGGCGATCGTGCAGGGCGTTGCGGCGTGGCGCGAGCGCGAGGCGCGCGAACGCGACGTGCCGCGCGGCCGCGTGCTGAAGGACGACGCGATCTACGAGGTGGCGCAGCAGGCGCCGCGCGACGCGGCAGCCCTTGGCAAGCTGCGCACGACGCCGAAGGGCTGGGAGCGCTCGTCGACGGCAACGGCGCTGCTCGGCGCGGTCAACACCGCCCTTGCCTTGCCCAAGGAGCAGATGCCGAAACTGCCAAAGAGTTTCCAGCCGCCCGAGGGCTCGAGCGCCGCGGCGGAACTGTTGAAGGTGCTGCTGCGGATCGTCGCCGAAAAGGAAGGCGTCGCGTCCAAGGTGCTGGCCTCCAGCGACGACATCGACCGTATCGCCGCCGAGGGCGAGGACGCCGACGTACCGGCCCTGCAGGGCTGGCGGCGCGCGGTGTTCGGCGAGGCCGCGCTCAAGCTGGTGCGCGGCGAGATCGGCATCAAGTTCGACAAGCGCAAGATTGCGGTGTTCGACCTGTAGACGTCCCTCGCGGACTTTCCTTCTCCCCTTGCGGGAGAAGGAAAAGGTGCTCTGCTCAAACCACGCCGAGCAGGTGTAGGGCGAACCAGATCCATCCCAGCAGGAGAATCACCGCACTGACGAAGAACGAGCGGCTGCGCAGCAGCAGATTGTTGCTGGTCAGGTGAACCCAGGCGTGGAAATAGCGCGATGCGACGAAAATCCACATCAGCGCCAGGGTCAGATAGTTGACGCCGTTGGTCAGGTGCAGCGTCAGGCACAGCACATAGAACAGCACCGGCAGCTCGAACTGGTTGGTGAGATTGGCGGCAACGGTGACGCTGGAGGCCGGCTCGGTCGAACGCACCTTGAACTGAGCTGGCTTCGCCTCGCCTGACCTGATTGCGCCGTATCTGCGGCGACCCAGGACGCAGTAGACGATGTAGATCAGCAGCACATGCGCCAGAACAGGCCAGAAGATCGTGGTCTGGTTCACGAAGTTTCCCCTAGCGGGCTGAGCTTTGCGCGCGGCATCAGGCCAGGCGTTTCTGGCCTGCCAGCCAGAAGGCGGCAATGACGATCACCGGGACGGCGAAAAGCGCGAATTTGGTGACGGTGAGCGCCGAAGCCAAAGACAGCGAGTCCGGATTCGCCGACAGGAAATCGGACAGAAGCCGCGCTACCGCGATGTTCTGGGCGTAGTCGGCAAGCGTGTAGGGCAGCACCAGGACCAGCGCGAAGATCGACTGCAGCTGCACCGGCTGCACGCGGAAAGCCTTCAATCGCCGGCCGGTGGCCAGGATCAGGCTGACCAGCGTCACAGACAGCAGCGCCGGGAACAACAGATCGAAGGTCAGATAGTGCCAGACGAGAATGATCTCGCCGCCGCGCCGGCCGAGTGCCGTCAGCCAGGCCATGCCTTCGTCCGGAGTGAAACCGAAAATACGCAGGTCGAGTGATGGCAAGCCGCCGCTCAACTGGCGGAAGTAGAGGAATTCCATAGCCGTCATGGCGATGAAAACCACCGCCGACAGGAAACAGAGTGCGCCTGCGTGGCGCGGCAGCCGCAGGATCGTTGCCGTCAGGCTCCGCCCGAGCCCGTACTGGTCAGGCTCCGCCGGGATAGTTCGGGCTTTCGCGGGTAATCGTGACGTCATGGGCGTGGCTTTCACGAAGTCCGGCATTGGATATGCGCACAAAGGTGGCGCGCTCGCGGAAATCGGCAAGGTCGCGGCCACCAACATAACCCATAGCGGCTTTCAAGCCGCCCGCAAGCTGGTGCAGCACGCCAGACACAGGTCCTTTGTAGGGAACCTGCCCTTCGATGCCTTCCGGGACCAGTTTCAGCGTGTCGCGCACCTCGGCCTGGAAGTAGCGATCGGCCGAGCCGCGGGCCATGGCGCCGACCGAGCCCATGCCGCGATAGGCCTTGAAGGAGCGGCCCTGGTGCAGATAGACCTCGCCCGGGCTTTCGTCGGTTCCGGCCAGCAGCGAGCCGATCATGGCCGCACTGGCGCCTGCGGCGAGCGCCTTGGCCAGATCGCCGGAATATTTGATGCCGCCATCGGCGATCACCGAGACGCCGGATTTGTGCGCCGTCTCGACCGCCGACATGATGGCTGAGAGCTGCGGCACGCCGACGCCGGCAACGATGCGGGTGGTGCAGATGGAACCCGGGCCGATGCCGACCTTGACGGCGTCGGCGCCGGCGTCGATCAGCGCCTGCGTGCCCGCGGCGGTGGCGACATTGCCAGCCAGGATGCGGACGGAGTTGGATAGTTTTTTCGCCCGCGTGACGGCGTCGAGCACGCGCTGCGAGTGGCCATGCGCGGTGTCGATCACCAGAAGGTCGACGCCGGCATCGATGAGGCGTTCGGCGCGCTCGAAACCGTCATCGCCGACGCTGGTGGCGGCGGCGGCGCGCAGGCGGCCCTGTGCGTCCTTGGTGGCGTGCGGATTGAGCTGCGACTTCTCGATATCCTTGACGGTGATCAGTCCGACGCAATTGCCCTGCCTGTCGACGACCACCAGCTTTTCGATCCTGTGCTGGTGCAGGAGGCGCTTGGCCTCGTCCTGGTCGACGTTCTCCTTGACCGTGATCAGGTTGTCACGGGTCATCAGTTCATGGACCTTCTGCGCCGGATCGGACGCAAAGCGCACGTCGCGATTGGTCAGGATGCCGATCAGCCGGCCGATCTTGTGGCCGCCGCTGCCGCCGTTCTCGACCACCGGAATGCCCGAGATCGAATAGCTGCGCATCAGGCCCAGCGCGTCGGCGAGCGTCGCGTCGGGGCCGATGGTGACGGGATTGACCACCATGCCGGATTCGAATTTCTTGACCTGCCGCACCTGCTCGGCCTGTTCGGCCGGCGAGAAATTGCGGTGGATGACGCCAATGCCGCCGGCCTGGGCCATGGCTATGGCAAGCCGGGCCTCGGTGACGGTGTCCATCGCCGCCGACAGGATCGGCACATTCAGGTCGATGTCGCCGGCGATGCGGGTGCGGACATCGGTTTCGCCGGGCATGACCTCGGAATGACCCGGCTGCAGCAGCACGTCGTCAAAGGTCAGCGCCAATGCGCCGGTGGACGTTTCGATGATTTTTGCCATGGCCAGTCCCTTGAAC
>NZ_RZPI01000167.1:0-8977 GCF_003998715.1 Mesorhizobium sp. M7A.F.Ca.CA.002.15.2.1 | reverse complement strand
CGCGACAAGGTCGTCGCCTTCATGATCGGCAAGCTCGGCCTGAAATACGACCTCAAGAACATTTTCGACATGCTGCGTTTTTTCTTCCCGACACCGCCGGTGCCGGTGCGCTGGCGCCGCCGCATGCTGGCCTTCGGTTCCGGCGATCCGACACGGGCGATCTGCTCGACGCTGATTGCCGAGGCCTATGGCCAGATCCGCTATCCGATCCTGCCCGAGATCACCCGTGCGCCCGGCCGCGCCTCGGCGCAGTCGAACTATTCGCGCAAGGAAATCCTGCACATCCGCCACCATTCGCTCTACACGCCGCGCGATTTCGACCTGTCGCCCTATTTCCGCATCGTCAAGCCGACGCTGGAATATGGTTTCGACTACCGGGCGGTGACCTGGGACGACAAGCTTGCCGATCCCGGGGCCAAGGCCGCCGAATAAACGCGATCAAATGAGTCCAGCCGCTGCACAGGACCGCTGGCCGGCAGCCGGGCGTCAGTGCTTGCAAGCCGCGGCCCGCACGTCCGAGGGTGTGGCGTCATAACGGCGACGGAACGCCCGGTTGAAATAGGAAAGGTCGTTGAAGCCGGCCTCGTAGGCGATCGCGGTGATGCTGCGTCCGGCATGGCGCGGATCGCCGAGCATGCGATGGGCGCGCGCCAGCCGTTGGGTCATCATGAAATCAATCAAGGATGTGCCATCGCTCTCGAACAGCTTGCGGACGTAGCGGGCCGACAGTCCGTGGCGGGCGGCGACGTCTTGCGCCGACAGGTCGACATGGCCACCATGCGCGACGATATCGGCCTTGATGGCGCGCAAGCGGGCAACGCTGACGCCGCGGCCGCGTGCGATCTGGGCCGCATCCCTGGTCGCGCCCATGGCGAGTGCGGCAAGGTCGAAAACATGTGCCGCCGCAAGGTGGCAGGCCTCCGCAGTCAACTCGTCTCCGACCTCCTGGATCGAGCTGATATAGTCGAGCAACAGCCGCATCGCCCCGCTTTGGGTCGGCAAGGGCCGCATAAGAACCGCGGCCGGATCGCCGATCAGAGGCGAAAGCTGCTTGCGCGAAAAACTCAGATTGACGAAGCGAAACCCGCCGGCGCCGATCAGGTTGAGGCCAACCTCTTCACCGCTCATCATCAGCGCCTGGCCGTTGCCGACCGCCTCCTCGCGGCCGCGATGCTTCATCACACTGCCCCCGTCGAGGGCCGCCAGAAGAACGAAGTCGTCATTGTCGATCAGCGACGACGTACGATGCACCCGGAATTCCGATGAGCTGCCGGTGGCGATGCCGAGGCCTGGCAACGCGCGCACCCGCATGTCGATCTGCGCCGGCGCCAGCGGATCGAGGTCCACCCTCAGAACCGTGCGGCCGTAAACCTCACGCGTGATCTCGACGCGATCCCGCTCCGGAAACATCTCCGTCGCCAGCCTGAATGAGGCTGACGTCCCCATCGTCGCAGTCATCGACACCCCCCATGCCCAAGAGCGCGGTCATATGCGCCGGAGCCTGCAAAACGTCAATCCCGGGCCGTTTTGGCCGCTTTCAGTGCCGTTCTGTCCAAGCTGCCCCCCTTTTATGCCCCTAGTTTGCGGCGCGATTCCGGAACCGGAACCGCATTGGCGGCAATCCAAAGGGGGGCACGATGTTTCATTTGCAACTGTTCAAGACGCTGTCGGCACTGGCTGCGGCAGGGTTCAATCCGCGCATCTATCTGCTGTCGATCGCCTTGGGCAACGCAGTGACCGATCATCGCGAGGCCAAGCTGCCGCCGCGCGCTGCCCGATGATGAGCAGCACCATGAAAAAGAGCATTTTCCTGGCCCTGACCATTGCCCTTGCGGGCTGCCAAACGGGCCAGGTCGACGACAGGCCGGCATCGATCGCGAGCGCGGCCGGCAGCAAGAAGGCCCGGAACGAACCGACGACGGAAACGGCATGCGCCGATGCGGCCAAGAAGGCGGCGAAGGCGCAGACCAATGCGGCTCTGCTCGGCGGTGTGCTGTCGATGGCGGGGGGTCTTGGCGGTCTGGCTGGCAATGGTGGGGTCATTGCCGGCCAGGCCGCCTCGATCGGCGGCTCGGTTCTGCAGTCCCAGGCAACGAGCAGTGCCCGGGCCGGCATTGCGGAGGATTGTTATGGCTGAGCGGCGTTTCGTAGCCATGCGCCGGCTGGCCGGCGCGCTCGCACTTGCCGGCATGATCTTCGACAGCCCGCCTGCCTTGGCGCTGACAGCGCGGGATGCGTCGGCGGTCGTCGGCCTGATCGAGGCCTTGCAGCCCGAATTCGGTCAGTTCGCCTATGACGAGGAGATCGCCGCCGACTGGTACGAGCGCGATGCCGCGGACAAGGGCTTGATCGGCAGCGCCGGTTTCACCGCCGACAGCTGGAAGGTCGCGCTTGGAGAGACCATGCGCGGGTTCCTGGCGACGATGCCGGTCGCAGAACTCGATGCCATTTTCGCCAAGCTCAGAAATGCCATATCCGGCATGAGGGAGCTGACCGAGGCACAGAAGACGGAGACCATCGCCGCGATCGACGAAGAGGACGAAGGCTTGATGGCCTTGCGGGCCGAGGGTGACCCCTTCGCCGATGTCGTCAGGCCGCTGACGCCAAAAATCCGCAGCCTCATCCTCGGCCCGGCGATGGGGCAATAGGAGGTTGGGCAACAGGAAACGGGTGGCCGGAAAAGCAACTCCGGGCGGGAGCCTCGAGGCCGAACATCGCGATATTTTTCCAGCCACGGCACGTGCCGGGCGAGGCAGCCCGATCGCGATGCTGATCTGCCTGCTGGCCTCCGGCTGCAGCCAGACGGCCGCCAGCCCGCCGATCACGCCAGACCAGCATGCGCAATTGGCGGAGTTGGCGGCCGGCCCGGACTCGCCGGCAGGTCTTGGCGAGGCCCTGGCTGCAGTCGAGGCGACCAGGAAAATGCAGGACTGCCGGGCGCGTATGAACGAGACGGTCGGGCAGATGAAGACGATGGGCGCCGTCAATGGCGCGGTCGGCGTCGCCGGTCGCATGGCGGGTCCGGGGGGCAAGACAGCGGCAAAAATGGTGGCGGTCGGCACTGCCAGGGTCGTGCGCGGTAAGCTCAGCCACCAGATGCAATCGTGCTGAGACGATTGACGCGGTGCCTGGTCAGGCCGGCAGCGGCCGCTGTCCTTTCGCGGCGGCGGGCGTATCAGGCCTCGCCCCGGCATCTCGCGCGTGCGGCCCGATCGGCATGATTGCCGGAAATGGCGTCGCGCCAAAGGCAAACGTCCATTTGTAGCCGATCAGGCCATCCTCCGGCGTCGTGTGCTGGTCGTGATGGGCGAGCAGCTTGGCGCGGTCGGCGAGATCCTCCGCCTCGCGCCGCACCATTTCAGCCGTCTCCGGCCGCATCCGCCTGGAGAAGCTGACGAAGGTCGCTTCCTTGTCGATATGGGTGATGGCCCAGCCGATGAAATTCTTGTTGGTCATCTCGAACAGCGGCCTGAGCGGCCCTTCGAAGTTCCACTGGATCGGCGTCTCGACCAGCAGTCTCGCCGAGAGACCCCGTCCGAGCGCGATCAGGCCGAGTTCCTCGAGATCGCGCAGATAGAGGAACATCGAAGCCTCGCTCAGGCCTTGCGAGCGCATGATGCCTTCGGGCGTGAACTTTTCTGACAGCATGACGAAGATGAACAGCAGCGCCGGCCGGCTGGCGAGCTTGCGCTCGATCTCCGGCGCGATGTGGTTGACCGGCCCAGGCCCCCGGTTCATCGAGCCGAGCACGTTTTCCAGTTCGACACCGGCCGCAGCGCAAATCTCCATCAGCCGGTCGAGCTTGCAATTGCGCTCATGGAAGATACGCTTCACCGTCGGTTCGGAAACGCCCATGCGTTCGGCCAGCGCGCGATAGGTGACGCCCTTCGCCTTCAACGTCCGCTTCAGCGCCTGGAAGATCAGACCGTTCATTGGATGCACCTCTTGTCGCTAGTTTCGTATCGATATTCGATACTAGCGGCGTCAGGCCTTTCCGAAAAGTATCGAAAGCCATAGCTCTGCCTCGTCATCTCAGGAGAGCAGTCATGAACACCCTCATCACCTCAACCTTTATCGCCGTCATCGGCATTGCCGCAGTGCCCGCCGCGGAGGCCGGCGAACTCTGGCGCGCCACCGGGCTCGAACAGCCGGAATCGGCCCTGTTCGACGCCGCTGACAATCGCATCATCGTTTCCAACATATCAGGCAATCCCGGCGAGGCCGACGGCAACGGTTATCTCTCCGTGCTGTCGCTGGACGGCAAGACGGTCACCCAGCACTGGACCGACGGCATGGACGCACCCAAGGGCATGGCGATCTCGGGCGGCAAGCTCTATGTCGCCGACATCACGAAAGTCCGCGTCGTCGACCTCGCCAGCGGCAAGCTGGTCGCCAGCATCGCGGTGCCGAACGCGGTCTTCCTCAACGACATGACATCGGACCAATCCGGCAAGGTCTATGTCACCGACATGCTGGCCGACGCCATCTACCGCATCGATGGCGACCGGCCGGAGCTGTTCGTCAAGGACGGGGCATTGGCTTCACCCAACGGCATCTTCGCCGATGGCGGCCGATTGATCGTCGCCTCCTGGGGCAAGGGCATCAAGCCCGACTTCAGCACGACGGAGCTTGGCGGCCTGCTGTCGGTCGACATCGCCAGCAAGGTGGTTTCGCCCTTGCCGGCCGCCCAGAAATTCGCCGATCTCGACGGCGTCGTAGCCATCGGCGGCACCATCTATACCACCGCCTACATGACCGGCAAGCTCTACCGCCATCATGCGGGCGGCGCGCCGGAGGTGGTGGCGCAGTTCAAGCCGGGCAGCGCCGACATCGGCGCCGATGGCAAGTCGATCCTTTATGTGCCGTTGATGAACGAAGGCGAGGTTGTGGCGCTGAAGCTCGATTGAGAGCCATGATCGGCGCCTCAGGGCAGAGCTGCGAGACGTTCGCCAACGGCCGATGGACTGTCGTTAGTCGGCGAGGATCGTATTGTGGCCAATTAACGACGTCCCCGGATCGGCCCACCTTGTGCCAAGCGCCAATAGCCGACATTGCCGAGCAGATATTTTGATCTCGCCTTTGGGCCGGGAGCGGAACGTCCGGTTCGGGACGTGCTTGTGGCGAAGCTTCCGTCGCCACCGGTTCACCGCCGCCGGCGACCATACAGCGCGGAAGTCGCGTATCCCGATCGCTAGAGCACCCCGATACTGCGGAGCAAGGCTTGTAGTTCGGCCTCGACACCTGCCGCCCGCAGGACGGCATCCCGATTAATCCGGCGCGCCAGGTTGGCGCGCGTCATGGGCTTTTTGTATTCCGGCCATTCCTTTTCGAGCGCCTTAACCGCCCCCGGCGTATCGGGCGGGCGGTTGGCCGCCTTGCCCTCCAGATGGCGCAGCAGCATTGCCTCAAAGCAGGGCCGTTGCCAGAGAATCGTGATTCCGTTGTCGGCCGCGAGCTTGCGCGTTCGCTCGGCGCGCTGCGGATCGCGCTCGGCCTGGTCAAAATCCAAAAGCGCGAAGCGTTCCGCGGGCGCACGGCGTTTTCTCTGGAGCAGCTTCAGGCGCAGCACCGCCATCTCGATACGCGACAGCGGATCGCCGGTCCCCGGCCCCAATTCGTCAACGTGCAGGTGCACCGGCAAATTGGCATCGCGGATCAGATCTTGCAGAAAGCCGGCATAACCGACTTCTGACGCTCCCTCGCAGCCAATATAAACCGGACGGCGAAGCTCGATATATGGCGGGCGACGACGGCTCATCCGAGGTGTGGAACCCCGCCGTATGCACCGCTCAGATATTTGCGGTAATGGTTCTCGTCGCGGCGCACCTTCACGTCCATGAGGCTGTAAAGGTGGCTGCGGCCCTGCCGGTCCTTCTCGCAGATCACGATTTCCTCCTTGTTGAGGTCATCGAGCAGCGAGGCCGAATGGCAGGAGAGCCATAGCTGCGCGTCGAACTTGTTACGTCCCGAGGCCGCATAGAACCAGCGCACCAGCTCGGGCAGCATGTTCGGGTGAATGGCCGCGTCCATTTCGTCGATCGCGGCGATCCCGCCGGTATCGAGTGCGCTCATGATGAAAGGGAACATCTTGATAAAGGCCCGCGTGCCGTGGCTTTCCATCAGCCAAGGCATTTCGACCGCAAGACCCGCGTGCTTAAACAGCAGCAGCGGCCCGTTGTCCGTATGCTGAAAGCGCATCCCTTCCACACCCACATCTATGCGGCTTAGCTCATCCTTCAGCCGCGAGACGACGTTGGGCTGGTTCTTTAGATAGTCGATCACGTCGCGATCGACGAAGGAGTGCACAGGCTCAATTTGGAAGAAGGCCTTGCGCGCCGTATCCACAAGAAGCTGCGCGGTCGGGTGCTGGAATTTCGCGAATGATGACAGCACCGTGTGATTGCCGGCGAGCGTCTTCACGAGGTGCTGGAAGCCCGAGAGGCTGAAGGTTTTAGAGTCCTTCACCTTGCCCTCGGCATCGCGCTCATAGACGCGCTGCCATTTCCCTTGGCCGTTCGGCCTCTGGCGCAGCGACTCGGACGCGATCCGCACCGCGAGCCCTTCTTTGAGTTCGATTTCCAGTTCGTAGCGGTAAGTGCCTTGCTCGACCTTTTCGCCGCTCGTGGCGCGCTGAAAGACTTCCGGCGTCAGGTTTATGATGCCGCCCAGCTCGATCGCGAACCGGATCGGCCGACTGCCGGGTTCCACGTCGTTGAACCGCTCGATGCCAGCGAAGCCTGGCACCGTGCGCGCTACGCTGTCGCGGATCATCGTCACGACGAATTCGAGCGCGCGCAGCACCGTCGTTTTACCCGAGGCGTTCGCGCCATAGAGGGCGACGACCTTCGGCGCGCGCACGTCCGCACCCTCGAAGATGGGGGCATAACGGCCTTCAGGATCGGGCACTTTTCCATCCACCGACAGGTCGAGCACCTGCGGATCGCGGATGGAGAAGAAGTTTTCGACCTCTAGCTTGTAGAGCATGGGATACCTCACTTGGGGATATAATAGAATCTATAACGATATTTCGTCAATAATTCGATTACAGGATCGCTTCATGCTCACCGAGGATTGAGCATTGGCGGCGCAACGTGGATGGATGCCAGCTTTCGGAATCGGAGGTTGGTTCTCGAAATGACCAAAAAGAGGCGCAGTGCGGTTGTTCACGTCGCGCCGTGCGTGAGTCAGCTCAACGTCAAGAAGTTGGCATTCAACAGGTGGACACCTTGTCCTGACTATGGCCACCGGCCGGCAAATCCCGGCCCCTACCCCGCCTCCAGCTTCCCTTTCAGCTGCGCCCGCGCATCCTTGATCGAGGCGGCGTAGGTCACCAGCGGGCGCTTGACGCCGTGGGTGATCAGCATGCGTCGGATCTGCGGCGCGGCACCCGATATGATGAAGCGGACACCGGCGCGTTTCGCCTTGTGGGCGGCGCCTTCGATGACGTTGGCCGCCGTCGAATCGAAGAACGGTACGGCCGAGCAGTCGAGGATGAAGTTCCTGCGCTGGTCGGCTATGCGGTCGAGCACGGTGCCGACGGTCGATGCGGCGCCGAAGAAGAAGGCGCCCGAAATGCGATAGACGACGGTGTCGGCGTCGGTCGCCTCGCTGGCATCGTAGGCCTTGGTGCTGTCGGCGACATCCTCCTGCACCAGCGGCTGATCGGCCTCGACCGCAATCGACTTGGCCATGCGGTCGATGAACAGGATCGACCCCAGCACGAAGCCGACGACGATGCCTTCGGTGAGATCGCGGAAGATGACGAGCAGAAAGGTCGCCATCAGCACCAGCGCATCGCCGCGCGAGGCACGCAGCAAGGTGGCGAAGGCCTGTTTCTCGAACATATTCCAGCACACGACCGCCAGCACGCCGGCCAGGGCGGCGAGCGGGATATAGCTGGCGAGCGGCGCCGCCACCAACATCAAGGCGAGCAGGATGGCGGAGTGGACGATGCCCGAAACCGGTCCGTGGGCGCCGGCCCGCACATTGGTCGCCGTGCGGGCGATGGTGCCGGTGGCGCAGATGCCGCCGAACAGGGCGGATGCGATGTTGGCGAAGCCTTGCGCCACCAGTTCGCAGTTGGAACGATGCCGGCGGCCCGTCATCCCGTCGGCGACCACCGCCGAAAGCAGCGATTCGATGGCGCCCAGCAAGGCGAAGGCAATGGCATCCGGCAGCACGTCAATCATCCTGTCCAGGCTGATCGGCGGCAAAGCGGGCATTTGCAGGCTGCGCGGTATACCGCCAAAGCGGGTGCCGATCGTCTCCGCCGGCAGTGCGAGAAGCGCCACGACCAGCGATGCCAGCCCGATGGCGATGAGCATTGCGGGCCATGTCGGCCGCCAGCGCTTCAGGCCGGCGATGGTGGCGACGGTCAACACCGCCACGAAGGTCGCCGCCGGGTTGATGGTGCCGGCCGCCTCGCCGACCGCGATCAGCTTCGGCACCAGCGGTCCGGGCTCCTTGCCGGCAAGCTTCAGCCCGAACAGTTCGACGATCTGTCCGGAAAAGATGATGACGGCGATGCCGGCGGTGAAGCCGACCGTCACCGGATAGGGAATGAACTTGATGTAGGTGCCGAGACGGAGATAGCCGATGGCGAGCAGGAAGACCCCTGCCATCATCGTTGCCAGCAGCAGCCCGTCAATACCGACCCGGGCAACCGTCGCGGCCACCAGCACGATGAAGGCGCCGGCCGGGCCGCCGATCTGGAAGCGGCTGCCGCCGAGCGCCGAAATGATGAAGCCGCCGACGATCGAGGTGTAGAGGCCGCGCTCGGGCGTGACTCCCGAGGCGATCGCGATGGCCATCGACAAGGGCAGCGCGACAATGGCCACCGTCAGCCCGGCAATGGCGTCCGCCTTGGCGTCGGCGAAGGTGTAGCCCTCGCGCCAGACCGTCACGAGCTTTGGCGTGAACAATTCGGGAAATGTCGGCTTTGCCGACTGGTGGGCCGACCTTTGGGCCGATCTGGGGG
>NZ_RZPI01000166.1:0-9010 GCF_003998715.1 Mesorhizobium sp. M7A.F.Ca.CA.002.15.2.1 | reverse complement strand
ACACTGACCGGAAAGCCGCGAAGAAAAGGGAGAGGGCAGACGCCGCAGGCAGGCACCGATAGCGAATCCCAAGGGTTTGCCGGCCGTGAGTTGCTGCGCGAGGCGGTGGCCCGGCTGCGCGACGGCCGCTGGCTTGCCGTGGTCGCAGCCCTTGCCGTCCTGGCTGGCGCGATCGCCATCGCCGGGCGCATCGCCTCCGGCCAGGCGGCCGACAATCTGCGCGACACAGCACTTGCCGCTCTGCCGCTGGCGGCGGGAACGCTGACCGGCGAAATCGAAAAGCAGCGCCTGGTTCCCTTGGTGCTGGCCCGCGACGATGCTGTGCGGGGCGCGCTGCGCCGGGCCGGGAAGATGCAAGAAGCGGCCCTCAACGACAAGCTCAAGGCGATTGCCGGCGATGCCTCGGCCTCCGCCATCTATGTCATCGATACGGCAGGCATCGCCATATCAGCCAGCAATGCCGGCGAACCGACCAGCTTTGTCGGCATCGACTATAATTTCCGGCACTATTTTCAGGAGGCGATGGCGAAAGGTGCTGCCAGCCAATATGGCCTCGGCACGATCAGCGGACGGCCGGGACTCTACCTTTCGAGCCGCGTCGACGATAACGGCAAGCCGCTTGGCGTTGCGGTGTTGAAGGTCGAGCTCGACGGCGTCGAGGCAAATTGGCGTTCCAGCGGTTTCCTTGTCTTTGTCACCGATGAACGAGGCGTCGTGCTGGCCACCAGCCAGCCCGACTGGCGGTTTCGTGCGCTGGCACCACTGTCGGCCGAGGACGTGGCCGCCGCCCATGAGCAACTGCAATTGGCCGATGCTGCCTTCGAGCCGCTGCCGTTCAGACGCGGCGCCGGCGATGGCCTGGCGACGATCGACAACGCCGGAAAACCACGCCAGTTCGTCGAGGTGGTGCAGGATTTGCCCGGTGCAGTCCCAGGCTGGCGTCTGTGGCTGCTGACGCCCGCCGACGCTGCTCTCTCCTCGGCCGCCAATACGGCGCGCCTGACCACGCTCCTGGGCTTGCTGCTTCTAGGCTTGATTGCCTACGTGCTGACCCGGCGCCGGCGAACGCGCAGGCTGCGGCAGGAAGCGCTGGCGCGCATGAATGCCGAGCTCGAAAGCCGGGTCAGCACGCGAACGGCCGAGCTGACGCGCTCCAACACCGCACTTGCCGGCGAAATCGCCGAGCGCGAGAATGCCGAAGCCAAGGTCCGCCGACTGCGCGACGATCTCGCCCAGGCCAACCGGCTTTCCATCCTCGGCCAGATCGCCGCCGGCGTGGCGCATGAGATCAACCAGCCGGTCGCCGCCATCCGCACCTATGCGGAGAATGCAGGTCGTTTTCTGGACAGCGGCAAGACCGGATCGGCCAGCGGCAATCTGACATCGATCGTTTCGATGACCGAACGCATCGGCGCGATCACCGGCACCTTGCGCACTTTCGCCCGCCGGCCGGGCGTCGCCGCTTCGCCGCTGCCGGTGCGCGAGGCGATCGACGGCGCGCTGTCGCTGCTGTCAGGCCGCATACGCGATTCCGGCGTCACCATCGTCAGGCCGCGCGGCAATGCCTCGCCGGTGGTCATGGCGAGCCGCATCCGGCTGGAGCAGATCCTGGTCAATCTTTTGCAAAATGCATTGGACGCGATGAAGGACCAGCCCGATCCGCGCATCGAGATCGAACTCGCCGAGCGCGGTGATCGAGTGCTGATTTCGGTGCGCGACAATGGACCCGGCCTTGGTCCGGAGGCGGCCGGCAATCTGTTCATGCCGTTCCAGACCACCAAGGAGAAGGGGCTTGGCCTGGGGCTGGTGATCTCGCAGGAGATCGCCCAGGAATTGGGCGGCACGCTGCGGCTCGATCCCGGCAATGGCAGCGGCGCATCCTTCACCATCGATTTGAGGCGAATTGAATGACAGACGGATCAGGGCTGGTCGCGCTCGTCGACGACGATGCGGACCTCCTTCACGCCACCACGCAATTGCTCGAGCTTGCCGGCTTCACGGTGGTCGCACTCGACGCCGCCGAGGCAGCACTTGCCGTCGTCGACAGGAATTTCGAGGGCGTCGTCGTCAGCGATATCCGCATGCCAGGCATGAATGGTCTGCAGCTGTTCGATCGCATCAAAGCGATCGACGCGGATATACCGGTGATCCTGGTTACCGGGCATGGCGACGTCGATCTCGCTGTGGCCGCGCTCAAGGACGGCGTTTACGATTTCATTCCGAAACCCTATGCCGGAGAACGCCTTGTCGAGGCGCTGAAACGGGCGAGTGAGAAGCGGCGGCTGGTGATGGAAAACCGGCGGCTGCGCGAAGCCGCGGCATTGGCCGCCGACGGCCTGCCGCTGATCGGCGAGGCGCCTGCCATCAAGCGGTTGCGCGAGACCTTGCGCCAGATCGCCGACATGGATGTCGATGTGCTGGTCGAGGGAGAAACGGGAACCGGCAAGGAAGTGGTGGCGGACCTCCTGCACCGATGGGGGCGGCGGCGCGCAAAACCCTTCGTCGCGCTGAATTGCGGCGCTCTGCCGGAGACGGTCATAGAGAGCGAGTTGTTCGGCCACGAGGCTGGCGCGTTCACCGGCGCGCAGCGGCGGCGGATTGGCAGCATCGAGCATTCGAGCGGCGGCACGCTGTTTCTCGACGAGATCGAATCCATGCCGCCTGCGCTCCAGGTCAAGCTGCTGCGCGTGCTCGAAACGCGCAGCCTCACGCCGCTTGGCTCGAACGAGATACGGCGCATCGATCTCAGGGTCGTCGCAGCGACCAAGGTCGATCTCGGGCGGCCGGACCAGCGCGGCGATTTTCGCGAGGATCTGTATTTTCGCCTCAACGTGGTGACGCTGCGCATTCCGCCGCTACGTGAACGCCGCGGCGATATCCCGATGCTGTTCGGGCATTTCCTCGGCAAGGCGGCCGAACGGTTTGGCCGGCCTGTCGCCAAAGTGAATGCAGCCGTCAGCGATCATCTCCAGTCGCATGACTGGCCGGGCAATGTGCGCGAGCTCGCCCATTTCGCCGATCGCGTCGCGCTCGGTCTCGGCCCGGACGAGGAGATGAAAACGGTTCGCGCGCATTCGCCGGAGCCTGCGGCAGCATTGCCCGAACGGGTCGGCCACTATGAGGCGCAACTGATCCGCGATGCGCTACGCGACCATGGCGGCGACGTGCGCGCCGCCATCGACGTGCTCGGCGTGCCGCGTAAGACCTTTTATGACAAGCTCAAGCGCTACGGCATTGCCGCGTCCGAATTTCGCAATGGCGGCGATGCCGATACGCAACCCATCTCGGAAAAGCGATGAACACGACACTGCAAACGACGGCAAATCCCTCGCCGCAAGACCTCACTTTTCTCAGCGAAAGGCTGACGGCGTTCAACGACGGCGATGTCGGCGCGTCCGAAAGGCATGCGCTTGCGGTGTTCGTGCGCGACGACGCCGGCGCGGTCGTCGCCGGCATTTCCGGCTACACCGCCTGGGGATGGCTTTATGTGCAATGGCTCTGGGTGGATGAGCGGCTGCGTGGCCAGCACATGGCCGGCAAGATGCTGGACGCGGCCGAACATGAAGCGGTGGCGCGCGGCTGTCAAAACGCCTGGATCGACACCTTCAATCCGAATGCCGCCAAGGTCTATCAGCGCCAGGGTTATCAGCCCTTTGGAACACTTGCCGACTTCCCCGTCGGCCGCAGCCGCATCTTCCTGCAGAAGAAACTGGCTTAACCGGCGAGTTTTCCGCCCTGCATCGGCCGCGGTGCGCCGGTCGTGCTCGGAAAACTGATCGGCAGGCCGCGCA
This sequence comes from Mesorhizobium sp. M7A.F.Ca.CA.002.15.2.1, assembly GCF_003998715.1. Lineage (NCBI taxonomy): Bacteria > Pseudomonadati > Pseudomonadota > Alphaproteobacteria > Hyphomicrobiales > Phyllobacteriaceae > Mesorhizobium > Mesorhizobium sp. M7A.F.Ca.CA.002.15.2.1. Next base: position 5,219 of record NZ_RZPI01000166.1, on the reverse strand, counting down.
GCACGCGAACCGCGAGGAAGGCAAAGCATTCCGCCTCCACCGCGTCGCCGCTCCAGCCCAGGCTCTCGGCCTGCACCACCTCGACGCCGGCGCGGCTGGCCAGCATCGCCATCATGGTCGGATTATGGCGACCTCCGCCGCTGACCACCAGTTTCTTCGGCCGGTGCGGCAAGAGGTCGAGTGCCTTGCCGACGGCGCCGGCGGTGAACGCGGTGAGCAAGGCCGCACCATCCTCTGCATTCAGGCCGTCCGCCATCGCGGCACCGAAGTCGAAACGGTCCAGCGATTTCGGGTAGGCTTTGCTCAGATAAGGGTGCTGCAGCAGCTTGGCGAGCCGGGCCTCGTCGACCGTTCCCGCCCAGCCAAGCGCGCCGTCGCGGTCCATCTCGCCGAGCCCCTTCGACTTGATGAAATCGTTGAGCGGCGCGTTGGCGGGGCCGGTGTCGAAGGCGACGACATTGTCAGCGCCGTCCCACCAGGTGATGTTGGCGACGCCGCCGAGATTGAGTACGGCGACCTCGCCATTGGCACCGGCGCTGCGCATCAGCGCGGTGTGATAGACCGCGGCCAGCGGCGCGCCTTGCCCCCCGGCGCGCATGTCGGCCGAGCGGAAATCGTATGCGACCTTGGTGCCCAGTATGGCATGCATCAGCTCACCGTCGCCGAGCTGCCGGGTCTGGCCCAGCCGTCCAACCTGCGGCGCACGATGCAGAACGGTCTGGCCGTGAAAACCGACGATGCCGATATCGGCCATCGTCATGCCATAGCCTTCGACCAACTCCTTGACGGCCGCCGATTGCGCGCGTGTCAGGGCATCCTCCGCGGTGCGGAAGATCGCCGGCTCCGGCCCAACGAAACTCCACCCCCGCGCCTCCGTCAGCGTCTCTTCCAGCAGCGAGCGGATCGACGCGGGATAGGGCATCAGCCGGTAGGTGCCGAAATCCTCGATGCGTTCGCCATCGGTCTTGATCAGCGCGACGTCGATGTTGCCGTCCAGCACCGTGCCGGTCATCAGGCCGACGGCCCAGATTGGTTCCATAGTCGTTTCCTCGTTGAGCATGATCTTTTCCGAAAACCGTTTCCCACTTTTCGGGACCATGCTCCAGTCCCCATCGATGAGATCGCCGATAGCTTTGCGAAGCCTGACGATTCTACCGTCAAAATATCGGTCGGATGAATCCGGTTGGCGGGCAAGGTCCAAGCCTTGCCACTGTCGAAGCGGCGGTCTCGGTGCTGAAGGCCGAGCGGCCTTCGTAGCGCCACAGGCGATGCTGGACCGCGCAACGTTGGTTCTGCAGCCGTCTGGCTCAACAACCGCCGAGATGCCACCTCTTGCCTGTCAGCCCCGAAGGCGCGACCTTGCCTGATCTGGCGAACGCTTCCGCCGAAATCCGCAAGGAGTGAAAAATCATGGCATCCGATGTGGCCGTCATTGCAGGCGCCGGCGCTGGTCTGAGCGCCTCGCTTGCGCGCCTTCTCACCCAGGAAGGCTTTCGCGTGATTCTGGCCGCCCGCAATTTCGAGAAGCTCAGCGCTCTGACCGACGAAACCGGTGCGCTGGCCGTCGAGACGGATGTTGCCGACGTCGCGTCCGTCGCCAGCCTGTTCGACACTGCAGACAAGGCCGGCCCGCTGGCGCTTGCAGTGTTCAACGCCAGCGCGCGCACCCGCGGACCGATCGCCGAGCTCGATGCCGAAGCGGTCAAACAGGCATTGCTGGTCGGCGCCTATGGCGGCTTCCTGGTCGGCCAGCAGGCGGCGCGCCGGCTGCTTGGGCGGGGTTCCGGATCGATCCTGTTCACCGGCGCCACCGCCAGTGTGAAGGGATTTCCCGGCTCAGCCGGCTTCGCCATGCCGAAATTCGGCCTGCGCGGCCTGGCGCAGTCCATGGCCCGCGAGCTCGCTCCGCAGAACATCCACGTCGCCCACTTCATCATCGACGGCCAGATCGAGCCGGCCGGACAGGTGGCCGATCCCGGCCGGCCGGACCGCCGTCTATCGCCGGACGCCATCGCCGAGGCCTATCTTACAACCCATCCCCAGCATCGCAGCGCCTGGAGCTCGGAGCTTGAGCTGCGGCCCTGGGCAGAGACGTTTTGACAGTGCAGCTGATCGCCTAGGGGCCAACTAATCGCCTGGCGGGAAGTAACGCGATCCTTCCGCCATTCCTTTTACATTAGGTGATACTAATATTTTGTGGCGCTGAGCTGCTTATCCAATACATAAAAAAGCGCAGTGTAATATATACGTTTGTTTAACGTCGGTTGTGCATCTTGCTGGCTTTCCCGGTCTAATTGAGAACGCGTATGCCGGTTACACGTCGTACACTGCTTGCGGCCGGGAGCGGCGGGTTGCTGATCTCGCAAGCCCGGGCGGCCAACACTCCAGGACAGCAGGCGGAGAACGCCCCAACGCCGATCGCGAGCGGCGATGCCTTGCGCATCGCAATGCCGGCCTTCGCTTCCAATCCGTTCTTCCCGGCCGACGGATCGGGGGACAATGGCATAGACATGGAACTGGCCCACGGCATCGCCGCGGCGCTTGGGGTCGAGCCGGTGTTCGACCGATCCGCCGCAACGTTCGACGATATCGTCAGACAGGTCAGTTCCGGACAGGCCGACATGGCGATTGGCAAGCTCAGCAGGACGCTTCAGCGCGGCCGGTCGATCATCTATTCCCGCCCCTACGCCATGCTGCGGCAAGGGCTGATCGCCAACCGCCTCAACCTGGCGCGTATCGCGCAAGGCAAGCCGCCAGAACAGATTGTCCGTGATTTCTCAGGTGATCTCGGCGTGATCGAGGGCTCTTCCTTCGCCACTTATGCGGCCACGACTTTCCCACATGCGCAAATCCATCGCTTGGCAAGCTGGGACCTGATCATCGATGCGATCCGAAACGGGACGATCGACATGGCCTATCGCGATGATTTCGAGATCAAGAAGCTGATGGTCGACGATCCGTCGATGACAGTCGTAGCGCGCTCCATCACGCTGACCGACAAGGTCGATACGATCGCAGTCGGCGTGCGGCCGGACAATCCGCATCTCGCGGCCTTTGTCGATCTGTATCTCGACCTCGCGCGGGGTCAGCAGATTCTCAACACGGACGAGATCATCGCCCGCTATCGCCTGGGGAGCAAAGCCTGACAATGGCCATCTCCGACGTAGCCGGACCCCTGCCTTTCGATTGGCGTCTCGCGGCAAGGCGTATCTTGCGATCGCCGGTGACGACGATTGCGATGATTGCTGCAGGAATCCTGTGCGGCCTCTACTATCCAGACTTTGCCCATGCGATCAGCCCTGTCGCACAACTCTACCTGAATTTCCTAAAGATGGTCGTCCTGCCCTATTTGGTCTCATCGGTCATCTTCTCCATCACGGCGATGGTCCAGGACCCGAAATCGGTCCGCTACCTCGGTAAGGTGGGTATGGCCGTGCTGGTCGTGTCGTTCCTGGCCGTGCTGGTGAGCGGCACCTTGTCGCTGATCCTGCAGCCGGGCCAGATCGAGAATCCCCAGTCGCGCATCGAGCTTGGCGAGTTCATCAATTCGCAAGGCAGCGTGTCCACCGATCTCGCCTTCCCGTTCCAGCCGCCGCCCTCCAATGGGGATCCCAGCGGCGGGCATTCGATCCTGCTCGACCTGGTGCCGAACAACGTCTTCAATGCGCTGGCCTCGGGACAGACCATCCAGGTTCTGCTGTTCTGCCTGCTTTTCGGGCTCGCGATGGGGAAGATTCCCCAGCCCTCGTCCATGAGCCTGACGCAGGCGCTCAACGCGGTCTACAGGGCCTGTACGGTGCTGACCAACTGGTTCATCTGGGGGTTGCCCTTTGCAACCTTCATCCTGATCGCGGACCAGACCGCGTCGACCGGAACCAAGCCGCTCACGCTGATGGGCGGTTACCTGCTGGTGATGGGTTTTTCCTGCCTCATATTCGTTGCCGGCGCCTTTGCCATTATCGCCATCCGGTCGCGACGAAGCTACTGGACGACGATCAAGACCTGCCAGCCCCTTCTCATGGTGGCCATCACCACACGCTCTACGGTCGCCTCGCTGCCGTGGGTCATCAACCTTTTGAGCGAGCGCCTGCGGTTCAGCCTGGTGGTCGTGGAACTGCTGGTGCCGCTGCAGGCGGCTTTGCTGCGTACAGGCCCGGCGCTGCTCTACACTTCGGGTGCGCTGTTCATCGCCCAGCTCTACGGCCATCCGCTTGCAGTCCCCGACCTCGTGCTCGTCGGCATCATCTCGGCGCTTCTCGCGCTCACCACCGGCGGCATGGGCAGCCTGCTCATCCTGTCGCAGATGTCCATCGTCTGCGGCTACCTGAAGCTTCCCTTCGAGGCGGCGTTCGCTTTGTTCGTCGCGGTGGATGCGGCCGTGGACACGTTCATGACGCTGGCCAGCGTCTGCACCGTCGCGGCGAGCACGGCAATGATCGCTCCCAGCCACAGGGAGGCGACACAGCCTGAAACCGTCTCGGAACAGCTCGAAGCCGAGCCTGCCGGATGATCGACGACAGCATCCGTCCCCAGCTCGGCATTATCGGCGGCCTGGGGCCGCTTGCATCGGCTGACTTCTACTTCAAATTGACCCGGATGACCCAGGCGTTCAGAGACAACGAACATGTGCCTGCCGTGATCCTCAGCGTACCGCAGCTGCCCGACAGGACCGAAGCCATCCTTGCCGGCCATGACGGCCCGCTGGCGCCTTTGAAAGCGGCGGTCGCGACGCTCAATGCGCTCGGCGTCGCCTGCGTCGCGATGCCGTGCAACACCGCCCATCATTGGTACGACCAACTGGCGGCGAATTCGCGCGCGGAAATCATCCATATCGGCGACGCCGTGGTGGCGGAGACGCGTCGTAGCCTGGAGCGGGGCCGGGTTGCTGTTCTCGCCACCCAGGGCACGCTGGTCTCCGGCTTCTATCAGGACAGGATGTCGGCGGCGGGATTTGAGCTCTGCCTTCCCTCGAACACCGAATTTCAGGCGTGCGTCGACAGCGCGATCAGCCTCGTCAAGGCGGGTTCGATCGCGGATGCGGCGGTTGAAACCGAGCGCGCGCTCGACATCGCGCAAGCGGCCGGCGCCGATGCCGCCCTGCTCGGCTGCACCGAACTGTCGGTGGTGGCCGCCAGCCTCAACGACGTGAATGGATTGCTCGTCATCGACAGCAATGCGGCCCTGGCGCGAGCCTGCCTGACGCGATTAGGGTTCGGTAC
>NZ_RZPI01000165.1:0-9029 GCF_003998715.1 Mesorhizobium sp. M7A.F.Ca.CA.002.15.2.1 | reverse complement strand
CTACGATGACGGTTACTACGATCGTGACGTCGTGGTGCGCCCGGCCCCGGTCCGCCGCTATTATGCGGAGCCGCGGGTGGTCTACGCCAATCGTTATGCCGAACCGTGGACGCGTGACTGGTACGAATATTGCTCGGACCGCTACCGCAGCTTCAATTCCCGTACCGGCACGTTCACCGGCAATGACGGCGAACAGCATTTCTGCACTGCCAACTAACCAAGGGCTTCCCTGCCCCAAAACAGAAAAGCGCTGACCGCAAGGCCAGCGCTTTTTTGTTGTGGTCTCTACAATGTCAACGGTCTGCTTGAGGCTGATGAAAAACAGCTACGGTTCCGAGCCTGGTTCAAGTCAAAAAAGGATTGGTCCGCCTCTCCTCGCCAAAACGTCCGCCGGCACCGTGGCCACAGATGAAGCCGATGTCGTCGCCGAGCGGCAGGAGCTTGTCCTTGATCGAAGCGATCAGCGCCGTGTGGTCGCCGCCCGGCAGGTCGGTGCGGCCGACCGAGCCGCGGAACAGCACGTCGCCGACATGGGCGAACTTGGCTGCGCGGTTGTAGTAGACGACGTGACCGGGCGCATGGCCGGGGCAGTGCAGCACCTCGAACACATGGCCGCCGAACGACACGGTCTCGCCTTCGGCCAGGAACCGGTCGGGCACGCAGTTGCGCGCTCCGGCGATGCCGTAGCGCTTGCCCTGGTTTTCCAGATTGTCGAGCAGCGACTTGTCGGCCTCATGCGGACCGATGATCTCGACGCCGAGCGCCTCCTTCAACTCCATTGCACCGCCGGCATGGTCGATGTGGCCATGCGTTATCCAGATAGCTCCGGCTGAGATCGCATTGTCCTTCAGCACCGCCAGTACCTTGTCGATATCGCCGCCCGGATCGACGACGACGCCATGCTTGTCATCCATGTCGAACAGGATGGTGCAATTCTGCTGGAACGGTGTGACCGGCACGATGCCGGCATTGAGCTGACCCATGATCGTCCTTTCGATGTTCACGGGTGATGTAGAGGCGCGGACAAAGGGCGTCCACCCTCGAAAGACGAACAGTCAGTAGCCCCAAAACGGAAATGGGCGGCCGAAGCCGCCCATTTGAAAAGACCGAAACGGCCTGCTTACTTCTTCATGGCGCCCATGACCGCGCCGAGAATGGCGGTCAGGATCGCGCCGCCGCCGGCGCCGCCGACGATGTTCTGCAGGTTCAGCGCGCTGCCGAGACCGCTCGTTGCTGCTGCCGCAGCCGCCGGATCGACCGCACCGCCACCCAGCAGGCTGCCGAGGATCGCCGCACCACCGACGCCGCCAATGGCTCCGCCCAGGATTTTGGGAAGCTGACCCATCGCCGCCGTCTTGAGCGCCGCACCGACCGCCTGACCACCGATGATGCCAGTAATCACCTGTATGATGATCGGAAGAAGCGTGTTCATGTCCATATGATTAGTCCCTCCATAGCTGTCAGCCTCCCGGGCCGACACCATCATGAGACGCCGAATTGGACGAAAGTCAAATGCAGAAACGCTGAAATAAAAGGGGCGGCCCGAAAACCGCCCCTACTTCCTAAAAAAGCTGTGACTTTCGTTATTCTGCGGCGATCGCGTGCTTGGGCTGAACGGCCGCAGAATAGTCATTCATAAGATTCTTGGCTATTTCGCCGACCTCGAATCGGTAAGGCCCGATCTCCGAAACCGGCGTCACTTCCGCTGCCGTCCCGGTCAGGAAGCACTGCTCGAAGCTTTCCAGCTCTTCCGGCAGGATGGCGCGTTCAATCACCTCAAGGCCGCGATCCTTGGCCAGCCCGATGACCGTGCGGCGGGTGATGCCGTCGAGGAAGCAGTCGGGCTTGGGTGTGTGGATCTTGCCGTCCTTGACGAAGAAGATGTTGGCTCCGGTCGCTTCGGCGACCTGGCCACGCCAGTCGAGCATCATGGCATCGGCATAGCCCTTGGCCTCGGCGGCGTGCTTGGACATGGTGCAGATCATGTAGAGCCCGGCGGCCTTCGACTTGGAAGGCGCGGTGCGCGGGTCGGGCCGGCGCCATTCCGCCACATCGAGACGGATGCCTTTCAGCTTCTGCGCAGGATCGAAATAGCTTGGCCATTGCCAGATGGCGATGGCGCAGTTGATGCGGTTGTTCTGCGCCGAGACGCCCATCTGCTCACTGCCGCGCCAGGCGATCGGCCGGACATAGGCGTCCTGGAAACCCTGCTTCTTGAGAAGCGTGGAAGAGGCGTCGTTGAGCTCGGCCACCGAATAGGGGATCTTGAAACCGAGCAGGCGTGCCGATTCATGCAGGCGCTCGGTGTGTTCGTTGAGCTTGAAGATCTCGCCGCCATAGGCGCGCTCTCCCTCGAAAACAGCGCTGGCGTAATGCAGCCCGTGCGTCAGCACATGGATCTTGGCGTCACCCCATTGGACGAATTCGCCGTTCATCCAGATGAAGCCATCGAGTTGATCGAAGGGAACGGATGCCATGGTAACCTCCCACGGGCGGCAGCCCGGATAGTTGTATCGTTGTGTGTTTCGTGTCGGCCGCCCAAAGCGGCTTTTATGGTGGAGCGTAGGCGGATAATTGCGCTCTGGCAAACTTAGGAAATTCCGGAAAAACCGGCTTCCCTTGCCTTTTCGTTCGCAATCCGCCCAAAAGCTTGTCAAAAATTACCATTGCAGGGAAATTACGTCAATAGTACTGACATAATCTCTCTTTCCCACGGAGAAATAATGACGGATCGAAGCCCAGCCGCCGGAAAACCGATCAGGACCGCAATGTCGGTCGAGGACGGCATCGACTTCGCCATCATCGAGCTGCTCTTCTTTGCCTATCGCGACTTCACCTCCGATCCGGACCAGATCCTGGCCGATTACGGCTTCGGCCGGGCCCACCACCGGGTGCTGCATTTCGTCAACCGCAGGCCGGGCCTGACGGTCGCCGAACTGCTCGACGTGCTGAAGATCACCAAGCAGAGCCTGGCCCGTGTGCTCAAGCAACTGATCGACACCGACCATATCGTGCAGTTGCAAGGTCCGCGCGACCGCCGCCAGCGCGAACTTTATCCGACAGCCAAAGGCCGTGCGCTGGCGCTGGCGCTGGCGCGGCCACAGTCGCGCCGCATCCATGCTGCATTGGGGGATTCCGGAGTAACCGAACGGACCTTGGTGGAACGGTTCCTCGAAGCGATGGTCAATCCGGAACTGAGGGCGCAGATCGACGTTGGGTCCGCAAAAATGTCAGGGAAAAGCCATGGAGAGCACTGAACGGGTCGATCACGCGGCCGCGCCGGACGACGACGCGCCGCATCTGCTTGTCGTCGACGACGACACCCGCATCCGCAATCTTCTCAAGCAGTATCTGACCGAAAATGGCTTTCGCGTCACCGTTGCCGGCAATGCCGGCGAAGCCAGGCGCAAGCTTGCCGGCCTCGACTTCGACCTTCTGGTGCTGGACGTCATGATGCCCGGCGAGACGGGCGTCGACCTGACCAAGTCGCTGCGGGCCGAAAAGAACGTACCGATCCTGATGCTCACAGCGCTGTCGGAGACCGACAGCCGCATCTCAGGGCTGGAGGCTGGCGCCGACGACTATCTGCCAAAGCCGTTCGATCCGCGCGAGCTGATCCTGCGCATCAACAACATCCTGCGCCGCGGTGGCCCGGCGACCACGCCCAAGGTCGAGCAGTTGGTCTTCGGCCCCTACACGTTCCAGATCGCCCGGCGCGAATTGAAGCGTGGCGGCGAGGCGTTGAAGCTGACCGATCGCGAGCAGGAGATCCTGGCGATCTTCGCCGCGCGGGCGGGCGAGACGATACCCCGCCACGAGCTTGTCGGCGACGATTCGGAAGTCGGCGAGCGCACCATCGACGTCCAGATCAACCGGCTGCGCCGCAAGATCGAGCGCGATCCGTCCAATCCGGTCTGGCTCCAGACCGTACGCGGTATTGGGTATCGGCTCAGCGTGGAATAGAATGCCGCCTGCGGCCGGCTGAACGGCTGCGGGCAAGCGAAAAGAGCGAATGGCAACCACGGAACTGGAACAGCCGGGCAATGGCGGCTTGAGCGCACGCGCTGCGCGGACGCTGAAGGCGGTGCCGCGCGCCTGGAACCGCTTCTGGCGCCTCGTCTCGCTCTATATGCCCAAGCGGCTCTATGCCCGCTCGCTGATCATCGTCATCGCGCCGATGATCCTGCTGCAATCGGTCGTCGCCTTCGTCTTCATGGAACGTCACTGGGCAACCGTGACGCAGCGCCTGTCGCAGGCCACCGTGCGCGACATCGCCGCCATCATCGACCTGATCGAGACCTATCCGCGCGATGCCGACTACACCAACATAATCCGCATCGCCCAGGACCGCATGCAGCTGAAGGTCGACCTCTTGCCGCCCGACCCACTCCCCGCGCCCGGTCCAAAGCCGTTTTTCTCGATTTTGGATGATGTTCTCTCGTCCGAGATCACCCGCCAGATCAACCGCCCGTTCTGGATCGACACGGTCGGCAACTCCAACATCGTCGAGGTACGCGTGCAGCTCGAGGGCAAGGTGCTGCGCGTCTTCGTGCGCCGCAGCCAGGCCTATGCCTCTAACACCCACATCTTCCTGATCTGGATGGTCGGCACCTCGCTGGTGCTGTTGATGATCGCCATTCCCTTCCTGCGCAACCAGATCCGGCCGATCCTGATGCTTGCCGAAGCCGCCGAAAGCTTTGGCAAGGGCCGGCCGATGCCGCGCGATTTCCGGCCGCGCGGCGCCGAGGAGGTTCGCCGCGCCGGCTTTGCCTTCATGCAGATGCGCGAGCGCATCGAACGCCAGATCGAACAGCGCACCGCCATGCTGACCGGCGTCAGCCATGACCTCAGAACCATCCTCACTCGCTTCAAGCTGCAGCTGGCGCTTTCCGGCGGCAAGGCCGAGACCAAGGCAGCGCTCGACCAGGACATCGACGACATGCAGTCGATGCTCGAAGGCTATCTGTCCTTTGCCCGCGGCGAAGCTTCGGAAGACGCCGGACGGTTCGATCTCGAGGCCTATTTCGAAAAGCTCGACGAGGAAGCCAGGCTGCGCAAGCGTAAGCTGTCGACGACGCTTGCCGGCGATCACGATGTGCATGTGCGGCCCAATGCCTTTGCCCGGCTGATGTCCAACGTCATCGGCAACGCCTTCCGCTATGCCAAGACGGTGGAGGTCAACGCCACCCATGGCCGCGGCTCGCTGCTGGTCACCATCGACGACGATGGTCCGGGCATTCCCGCCGATCGACGCGAAGACGTGTTCAAGCCTTTCGTGCGGCTCGACGAGGCCCGCAACCTCGATGCCAGCGGCACCGGGCTCGGCCTGTCGATCGCCCGCGACATCGCCCGCTCCCATGGCGGCGACATCACTCTTGAAGACAGCCCGCTCGGCGGACTGCGCGCCATCATCAAGGTTCCGGCATAACCGGGCACGATTGCGAAAAGTGGAAACGGCTTCATCCGCCCGTCATGAAACCATGATCAAGAGCGCGCATGAAGCGCGCGACCTCAATTGATTCGGCCTTGCCGCCTCACTTCGACCCCGTACCTGTCCGGGTGCGCTGGAGCGAAGCGAGAGCAGCAGGCTGGTCGCCGTTCCGGCATCGTCTCAAGGCAACCGTCGACCTTTCAAGCAAAGGGCCGCCATGCGCATACTGATGGTCACCGATGCCTGGCGCCCGCAGGTCAACGGCGTCGTCCACACGCTGGAGCGGCTCACCGAGACGCTGAAGTCCTTCGACGTCGCGGTGGATTTCCTGACGCCCAATATCTTTCGCACCCTGCCCTTGCCGACCTATCCCGACATCAGGCTGGCGCTGACCACGCCCGGCCATGTCGCGCGCCTGATCGACGCCGGCAAGGCCGACCACATCCACATCGTCACCGAAGGACCGCTGGGCATCATGGCGCGGCGCTATTGCCGCAATGCCGGCCGTCCATTCACCACCAGCTATCACACGCGCTTCCCCGAATATCTCAGCGCCCGCCTGCCGGTGCCGGAAAGCTGGGCCTATCGCTGGCTGCGCGATTTCCATAATTCCGGCCAGGGCACGCTGGTCGCCACCCAGTCGCTCGCCGACGACCTTTCCGCGCGCGGCTTCACCAAGCTGCGGCCATGGACGCGCGGCGTCGACACCGACCATTTCCGCCCGGACAGGAAGAAGGACCTCGGCTTCCCCGGCCCGATCTTCCTCTGCGTCGGCCGCGTCGCCATCGAAAAGAACCTGGGTGCTTTCCTCGACCTCGACCTGCCCGGCAGCAAGGTGATCGTCGGCGAAGGCCCCGAGCTTGCCAGGCTGAAGGCGAAATATCCGCAAGCGCATTTCCTCGGCCATCGCCCCAACGACGAACTGGCCGAGATCTATGCGTCGGCCGACGTCTTCGTCTTCCCGAGCCGCACCGACACGTTCGGCAACGTCATCATCGAGGCACTGGCCAGCGGCACGCCGGTTGCCGCCTATCCGGTGACCGGGCCGATCGACATTGTCGGCGATGGTTTTGGCGGCGCGGTCTCCAACGATTTGCGCGAGGCCTCACTCGCCGCGCTCAACGTCGACCGTGCCGAAGCCCGCGAACGCGCCATGCGCTATAGCTGGAAGGCCTGTGCGGAAATGTTCCTCGATACGGTCGAGGAAGCACTGGGCACACGGCGAAAGCTGGCGGCCTGATCGTGCTTTTCGTTATCCAAGGGCGAAGCTGACACACCGCCACGGATGACAAAGCGCGGCGACGCACAATCAACCGTTAGTCTGCCACGGCACCTTGTTTCAAAGGGATGGTTCGGCGTGACGTATTGTGCGACTTCGGAGCCATGACCAAGTCAGATTGATAATTGTCGGCGACTCAAAATTTACCATTTCTACCTACATTGTGGCATGCTCGAAGCAACAGCCAGCAACAAAATCAACAGTTACACGAGCCATTTCATCAGGCCAGAAGGTATCTTGCTGATAGTTCTGCTGGTGGTGGCTTTCTTGCCCGTACTGCTCGTCGACATACCCGCTATGGCAGACTATCCAAATCATCTCGCAAGAATGTCGATCCTGATGCGCGCCGGTACGCCCGAAGCCCATCCCTACTATGAAGCCGCGTGGGCACCCTACCCTAATCTAGCCATGGATCTCGTCGTCCCGTTCGCTGGGCGCTTGATCGGGATCGAGCTGGCATCAAAGCTTTTCTATCTAGTCTCGCAAATGCTGGTCGTCAGCGGGGCAATGGCCGTCGGAGCGGCCGCACAGGGGCGTGTGATCCTCAGCGGCTTCGTCGCTTCGCTCTTCCTCTACGCCATGCCTTTCGCTTTCGGATTCGTGAATTTTGAATTTGGACTCGGGATCGTTCTTTGGTCCATCGCGGTTTGGATTTGGCTTGCGGAAAGACCTTTGCCGCTGCGCCTTGCGATCCACGCCGTCTTCGTCGTGGTTCTGTATATCTCTCACCTATTTGCCCTCGGCCTGTATGGCATTGTGGTGGGGCTGTACGAACTCTCCCGCTGGCCAGACCATATTGAGAATTGGAAACGCACGATCTTGCTGGTTGCCGGAATGGCTGCTCCGGTCGTCGCAGTTGGCGCCCTGGCGCTCGCCTACGGCGGCAAAGTGGGTGGCGAAGGAACCGAATGGGCCCTGTCGGCGAAATTGTTGGCGCTGGTTCAAGTCAACGGCTTCAGCAGATACACTTCCTCAGCCGTGACCGTGGTGCTGGTCATTCTCAGTTACCTTGCGGTGAAGCACAGGATGGTGGCGGTCTCTCGCGTCGGCTGCTGGATAGGCTTTGGGCTCTTGTGCCTGTTCATTCTCATGCCGTTTCGCGTTGCGGACACGGCCTTTGTCGACGGGCGCGTCCTTCTGGCGCTTGTTCTGATCCTGCCAGCCTTCGTCACGATCAAGCGTCCGCAAGGCTCGCGTGGAACACTTCTCGTCGCGCTGGCGTTTGGCGCCGGGCTTGCAAACAGTGGCATCGCGATCTGGGCCCAATTGTCGTGCCGCGGCGAATATCGTGCCCTTATGACCGCGTTCGACGCCATTCCAATGGGTTCGCGAATCCTTACCGGCCAGAATGGCCTCCCAGACGACCCGCCAACGAATCTGCTCCTTTATCCAATGTACAATGCTGCCGCGTTGGCTGTAGTCACACGCAATGCACTGATGCCAACGCTGTTCACCTATCCGGGAAAACAGCCGGTGAGGCCCCGGCCGGAAGTGGCAAACCTGACCGTACCGCAAGGCGGGCCTATCCCGATGTCTGAGCTGGAGGCCTACGCCGCCGGTGCTTTACCACCGGTCGAGGCAGCGTATGCAGCGCATTGGACCCGTGACTTTGACTATCTGCTGGTAATCGCGCCGGAGCGCAGCCCGCCACGACACGGCAACCTTGAATTAATCGCCGAAGGCAAACAGTTCAAATTTTACAGAATAAGGAAATTGGTCGACGCGGACAGGAAAAGCGGATGATGTCCACGCGCGACACTCCTGTCACGACATGGCATGAAATTCATGCTGAAGCATCTGCCGAAAGGATTATCAATCCATCCCGGTTCGCGGGGGATTCCGATCCCCAGTTGAGACCCTAAAACAACCGCCCGCCATCCGGCACCTTACGCTCGATCGCGCCGAGCACCACGGCGCCCTCTTCGTCGGGAAAGCCGAGAGTGAGCACTTCCGACATGAATGGACCGATCTGGCGCGGCGGGAAATTGACCACCGCGAACACCTGCCGGCCGATCAGCGTCTCCGGTGTATAGTATTTGGTGATCTGCGCCGACGATTTCTTGATACCGATGCCGGCGCCGAAATCGATCTTCAGCTTGAACGCGGGCTTGCGCGCCTCGGGAAACGGCTCGGCCTCGACGATCGTGCCGCCGCGGATGTCGACACGATCGAAATCGGCAAAACTGATCTCGGGCTTGCGCTCGGTGTTCGAACTCATCTTGGTCTTGTCTGCCTTAACGGGGACTCAGGCGTTGCCGTAGGTCTCGAACAGCACACCGGCCAGGGCATCCTTGGCCCAGGTGCCCGACCAGACGAGGA